>JAPJRE010000111.1 GCA_030824725.1 Sphingomonas sp. | reverse complement strand
CTCGGTACGCGCCGCCATCCGGCCGTTCGCACCGATCGTCGCAAAGCCATAGCCGTGTTTCTCGGCGGTGAAGGCGACCAGCCGATCGCCGAGCATCGCGTCATCGGCAGCGGCCTGCAGCCGCGATGCGAGGCGGCGTGCTTCCGATTCGACGCTCGGCTTGCGGCTGGCGGCGCCGATCCCCAGCGTCACTGCGCCGGCGGCGACGCCGATGATCGCGAGAACGATCAGCATCTCGATCAGCGTCATGCCCGCCTGGGAGGCACGACGCGCAGCGCTGCCGGCCCCCCCGCGGAGCATCAGCCCTTGCCTTCGATGTCGGCGTCGACGCCTTCGCCGCCGGGCTTGCCGTCCTTGCCGAACGAGCGAATCGTGAAGCCGCCGCCCTCGGACTTGTATTCGTACGGCTTGCCCCAGGCGTCGAGCGGCGCGGCCGAGAGATAGCCGCCCTGCGCCCAGTTCGCCGGCACCGGCGGGATGGTGGGCTTTTCCACCAGCGCCTTCAGGCCCTGTTCGGTGGTGGGGTAATCGCCATTGTCGAGGCGGTACATCTTCAGCGCGCCTTCGATGCTGGAGATGTTGCCCTTGGTGGTGGTCACCCGCGCCTCGTCGGGGCGGTTGATCACGTTGGCGGTGATGAGGCCCGCGACCACGGCGATGATCACGAGGACGATGAGCATCTCGATCAGCGTCAGCCCGGCTTCGTGCTCGCCGATCTGGCGGAGCTTGCGCGGGGCGCGCTGCGATGCGATGTCACAAAATGGTTTCAAACTTATGCGCATCCCTGCCTCATGCGTCCTACCCATGAAGCTTCTGTGACATACGGTGCCCGAGCGCCGGACCTGCCGCCGCCGCACGCCGGGGGTGTGTGGACGCTGGCGGGCGACCGCCTGATCATAGTCTCCGCCGAGGGACCCGCAACCATCCTCGTGCCCACCGAGCGGGTACGGCTGCTCGCCATCGACCTGCCGTTGCCGAATCGCGCTAGGCGACTGGCGGCGCTGCCCTTCGCGATCGAGGACCAGGTCGCCGAGCCGATCGAATCGCTCCATCTGGCGCTCGGCACGCGGACCGCGCCGGCCGAGGCGCCCCATCGCTATCTGGTAGGTGTCGTGCGCGCCGAGACGATGGCGGAATGGGTCGCGCTGGCGGAGGCGAACGGCCTAGGTGCCGCGCCGATGGTCCCCGACGTGCTGCTGCTGCCGCGCCCGGTAGAGGGCTGGGCGGTGGAGGTGCGCGACGGGCGGGCGCTGGTGCTGGCGGCGGACGGGACGGGCTTTGCGCTGCCGGCCGCGCTGTTCGGCTCGGCCTGGGACGCGGCCGGGCGGCCGCGCATCCACCATCTCGGCGAACCGCTCGGCGGCGATATCGTGGCGCATGCCACGACGCCCGACCTGCGTGACGATGACGCGCGCGCCGAAGTAGCGGTGGCCGAGCTCGACTTGCGCCAGGGGATGTTCGCCGCACGGCGCGAGCGCGGGTCCGGCGGCTGGCGGCGGCTGGGCTGGATACTCGCAATCGGTGCGGCGGCACACATCCTGATCGCGGGTGGAGACGCGCTAATGCTGCGCAGTATCGCGGATCGCAGGGCGGCGGAGACCCGCGCGCTGGTCTCCGTGGCAGCGCCGGGCACCGATCTGACCGGTGATCTTAAGGCCAAGGTCACCGACCTGCTGCCGACTGGCGGCGCGCGCGCGCCCGATCGCTTCGTGCCGCTGCTGGCGCGGCTATCGTCCGCGCTCAATCCGCTGGCGGGCAGCATCGCGGTCCGCTCGGTGCGATACGAAGGCAGCGTGCTGACGATGGAATGCGATCCCGGTGCCCCCGACCTCGCGGCGCGGATCGCCGAGGCGCTGCGCGCCGGCCGCATCCAGGGGCAGGCGACGGCCTCGCCAGACGGGTCCATTCGTATTACGGCGAGCGCGGCATGAGCGATTTCCTCCGCACCCAGCTGCCGACGCTCGACGCCGGCCTGTCCCGCACCGCCAGCTGGTGGCAGGCGCGCAGCCCGCGCGAGCGGACGATGCTCGCCGGCGTCGCCTTCATTCTGGCGGCGGTCGTGCTGGTCTACGGCGCGGTGAAGCCGATCCAGGGCGCGCGGGCGGCGGCGCTGGCCGATATCCGCACTTATGAGACGCTCAACGCCCGCATCCGCGCGGCGGGGACGCTGAGCGCGGTCAAGCCGCAGCGTCGCACCGGCGCACCCGAGGGGATCGCGACCCAGTCCGCCGGGGCTTTCGGTGTCGCGCTGACTACCGCGCCGATCACCGGCGGCGTGCGCGCGAGCGTGGCCGATGCGAGCTACGACTCGCTCATCCACTGGCTGGCGGACGTGACAACGACCAGCGACTTGCGCATCCGCAGTGTCACCCTGCAGCGACTTGGTGTGCCGGGCCATGTCTCCGCCACCGTGGAGCTCGGCCAATGATCCTCGAAATGCCGACCTTGCCCTACAGCTTCGCGCGCCGCCACGGCGTGCTGCTGCGCGAGGCGCCGGAGGGGATCGAGTGCGTCCACCGCGCCGATGCGCCGCTTGACGGGCTGCTCGAAGTCCAGCGGCTGGCGCCGGGCGCGCGCTTCGTGAAGCTGGAAGGCGCGGCCTTCGATACCGCGCTGGGCCAAGCCTATGGCGGGGCAGGGGGCGCCGCGGCGGATATCGACCTGGGCGACATGGACCTGGCCGCGCTCGCCGACAGCGCGGCGAGCGTCGACGACCTGCTCGACACCCGCGACGACGCGCCGGTGATCCGCCTGATCAACGCGCTGCTGATGGAAGCGGTGAAGGAAGGTGCGTCGGACGTGCATGTCGAGACGCAGGAAAAACGCCTCGTCGTCCGCTTCCGCATCGACGGCGTGCTGCGCGACATGATCGAGCCGCCGCGTGCGCTGGCGCCGCTCTTGGTCAGCCGCATCAAGGTGATGGCCAAGCTCGACATCGCCGAACGGCGCGTGCCGCAGGACGGCCGCGTGACGCTGCGCATCGGCGGGCATGACGTGGACGCGCGCGTCTCGACCATCCCGACCCAGCATGGCGAGCGGGTCGTGCTGCGTCTGTTGGAGAAGGGCTCGCTGAAGCTGGATCTGTCCGGCCTTGGCATGAGCGAGCGCGACCAGGCGGTGTTCGGACGCCTGCTCGAGCGGCCGCACGGCATCCTGCTCGTCACCGGGCCTACCGGTTCGGGCAAGACGACCACGCTCTACACCGCGCTCACCCGGCTCAACGACCGCAAGCGCAACGTGATGACGGTCGAGGACCCGATCGAATATGAGCTGCCGGGTGTCGCGCAGACCCAGGTCAATCCGCGCACCGACATGACCTTCGCCCGCGGCCTGCGCGCGATCCTGCGCCAGGACCCCGACGTGATCATGGTCGGCGAGATCCGCGACCAGGAAACTGCGCAGGTGGCGGTCCGCTCGGCGATGACCGGGCATTTCGTGCTCTCGACGCTCCACACCAACAGCGCGGTGGGATCGGTGACCCGGTTGATCGACATGGGGGTGGAGCGGTATCTGCTGGCCCCCATGGTCGTCGGGCTGTGCGCGCAGCGGCTGGTGCGGCGGCTGTGCCCGAGCTGCCGGCGCGAGGATGTGGCGAGCGCGGCGGATTCGGTGCTGCTCGGCGGCGCGCTGCCGGTAGGCGCGCCGGTGTGGCGCGCGGTCGGGTGCGACCAGTGCCATGACGAAGGCTATCGCGGGCGCGCGGGGTTGTACGAGGTCGTCGCGGTCGACGACGCGTTCCAGAAGCTGATCCACGACGGCGCCAGCGAGGCGGAGATCGAACGCCATGCGCGGGGGGAGAACCCCAGCCTGCTCGATGACGGCGTCGCCAAGCTCAAGGCCGGGGTGACCACGGTGGAGGAAGTCGCCCGCGTCGTGAGGGACGAGGCGTGAGGGTGTCAAAGATCCTCCCCGGAACGGGGAGGGGGACCATGCGAAGCATGGTGGAGGGGCTGCGCCGCGAGGCGCGGTCTGCGTCGAAGCTGTGGGATACCGCCGCGTGCCGCGGCGGCCCCTCCACCATTCGCTGGCGCGAATGGTCCCCCTCCCCGTGCCGGGGAGGAATGTAGATGCCCGCCTTCGCCTATCGCGCGGCGGACCGCAGCGGCGCCGCCAAGCGCGGGGTGATCGAGGCCTCCAGCCCCGCCGCCGCCCGCGCGCTGCTGCGCGAGCAGGCGCTGCTGCCGCTTTCGGTCGAGCCCGCCGCCGAGCGCGGCCGGTCGATCGGGTCGATCACCCTGCCGCGCTTCGGCCGGAGCGGGGTGAGCGCCCGCGCGCTCGCCACCGTTACCCGGCAGATCTCGACATTGGTCGGCTCGGACATCGCCATCGAAGAGGCGCTGCGCCTCGTCGCCACCCAATCCGAGCAGCCGGCGGTGAGTTCGCTGCTGCTCGACGTGCGCGGCGCGATCCTCGACGGGCGCAGCTTCGCCGCGGCGCTGGCGCAGCACCCCAAGGCCTTCCCCGAATTCTACCGCGCCTCGGTGGCGGCGGGCGAAGCCTCGGGCCGACTGACCGACGTGCTCAACCACCTCGCCGAGTTCGTCGAGAATCGCCAGGCCAACGGCCAGAAGCTGCAGCTGGCGCTGCTCTACCCGGCGCTGCTGGCGCTGGTGTCGTTCGGCATGATGGTGCTGCTGATGGTCTATGTCGTGCCGGACATCGTCAAGGTGTTCGTCTCGCGCGGGGCCGACCTGCCGCTGCTCACCCGCGCGCTGATTGCGATCAGCGCGTTCCTGCAGGGCTTCGGGCTGTATCTGCTGATCGCGATCGGGCTCGGCATCGTCGGGTTCGGGCGGTGGATGCGGGTGCCGGCCAACCGGTTGCGCGTCCATCGCTTCTTCGCCGAGCGGCGCCCGTTCCGCCGGTTCAGCCGCCAGATGAACGCGGCGCGCTTCGCCGGCAGCCTCGCCACGCTGGTGGGGAGCGCGGTGCCGCTGGTCGAGGCGCTCCATGCCGCCGCCGCAGTGACGCCCAACCATTTCGTTCGCGAGAAGGCGATGGGCGTGGCGATGCGGGTGCGCGAGGGGATCAGCCTGCGCGCGGCGATGCAGGAGGCGGAGATCTTCCCCTCGATGCTGGTCGCGATCGTCGCCTCGGGCGAAAGCTCGGGCAAGCTCGCCCCCGCGCTTGGCCGCGCCTCGGGCGAGCTGGAGCGCGAGCTGGATGCGCTGGTCTCCACGCTGGTCGCGCTGGTCGAGCCGCTGGTGCTGCTGGTGATGGGCGGCCTAGTGCTGCTGATGGTGCTCGCGATCCTGCTGCCGATCATCAACCTCAACAACCTGGTGGGGGTGTAAAATAGCCCTCTCCCGCCTGCGGGAGAGGGCTTTTAGCTACATCTTGCCTTGAATTCTTGCCCCACCCGGCAGGCCGACGAAGGGCAGTGCCGCCGCACCGTCCCTGCTCATGCCCAGGTCCAGCGTCCCGTCTTCCCCCAGCACGGCGTCGAGCAACAGCTGCCGCCGCTGCGTCGCCGGGGTCAGCCGGATCGTCGTGCGCGGGCCGACATGCTCCGCAGTGAGCAGCAGCGCCGGCACCGCGGTGGACCCGCCGCCAGACTTGGGCCGGCAGCTACCGGGATCGGTCGTCACCTTGCCGTCCATCATCTGGCTGCCCCCGCGCACCGCGATCCGCGCCATCTCCACCTGCATCACCAGCTGGCAGGTGAAGGGCAGGTCGGGCTGGATCGCCTGGAGCAGGCTGGCGTCCGCCGCGCCGCTGACGTGATCGAGCACCGTCCGCCCGCCCAGATGCACCAGCCCGCGGCCGCCGAGATCGGTATCCGGCCCCGTAGCCTTCCAGTCCGCCGCCAGCCCCAGGCTGGTCAGCGAGCGGAGCGGTGCGATCTGCCATTCGAGCTTGCTGCCCCCGGCCACGCCTACTTCGCCGTGCCAGATTGTCCCCGCCACGCCGCTACGCCAGGGCACGTTTCGGACGAGCAGGCTCGCCGGTGCGGTGGCCAGCATCGCCAGCACATAGGCCCCTATGCCCAGCCCGGCGAAGAGGATAAGACGCCGCCGTGCCTCATTCGCTGAATCCGGAGTTCGCAATGGACCGTCGGTCCCTGCTGCGGCTGTTGCCCTCGGGCCTCGTCCTATCCGCGGCATCGCAATCCTCCAACGCATGGGCGGGCGAGAAGAAGGACAAGCGTCCGATCGCCCTGTTGCTCCCGCTCAACGGACCGCGAGCGGGGCTGGGCCGTAGCATGCAGCAGGCCGCGTTGCTCGCGGAAAACGCCAGCTATGTGCTGACGTTCGATACCGGCGGCACCGCCGAAGGCGCCGCCAGGGCCGCGGGCGAGGCGCTGCGCCGCCATCCCGCGTTGATTCTGGGCCCGCTCACCGCCGCCGAAGTGCCCGCGGTCGGCAGCACCGTGGCGAACCGCGTGCCCGTCATATCCTTCAGCAATGATTCGGTGCTGCGCCAGCCGGGCGTGTGGATCTTCGGCATCACCGCCGCGCAGGTGACCAGCGCGGTGCTCCGCTATGCGCGGACGCGCGGCGTGCGTTCGGTGGTGATGATCGACGACGGCTCGTCCTGGTGCGCCGCTGCCAGTCTCGCTGCGGGGCGGATGGAGAGCGAGATCGGCCTGTCCTTGCGCGTGCTCCAGGTAAAGCCGGGCGAGCCGCTGCCCCAGGCCGGCGATGCGCCCGATGCGGTGCTGCTGCCGGGGAGCGGGGAGGGCGTGCTCGCCGCGGCGCGGGCGCTGAAGGGGAGCGGGGTGCAACTGCTCGGCACGCTGCAGGGCCTCGACAACCGGCCGGACTCGCTGGAGGCGCTCGACGGCGCCTGGCTGGCCTGCCCGGATCCCGCCGCCTTCGCTTCCTTCGCCCAGGCTTTCGCGGCCAGGAACGGCGGCGATCCGGGGACGATCACCGCGCTCGCCTATGACGCGGCAGGTGTGGCGAACAAGCTGCGCGAGGCCAATGCGCTCGACATGAACGGGCTGGTCGACGCCAAGGGCTTCCACGGCGTCACCGGGCCGGTGCGCTTCCGTACCGACGGATCGGTGGCGCGCGACTTCGCGATCGTGGTCGCCTCGCGCGACGGCTATGCCAGCGTCGCGGTGAGTTCGGGCTCGTGAACCCACGTCGCGAAGCCGCGGACGCCGGCTTCACGCTGATCGAACTGATGATCTCGCTGGGGCTGTTCGCGCTGATCGCGGTGGCTGGGCTGGCGCTGGTCGACGGCATCCTGCGGGTCAACGGCCGGACCGAGGCGCGGCTCGACCGGCTGGCGGCGCTTCAGCGGACGATGTTCGTGCTGAGCAGCGATCTCGACCAGCTGGCCAGCGGCCCGATCGAGGGGCAGGCGGATCGCCTCGCCTTCGTGCGGAGCACGCCCGGCACCGGCGGCACGGCGACGCAGGTCCGCTATGCGCTGGCGGGCGGTACGCTGGTGCGGGCTGCGCCGGCGCCGCAACTGCTGCTGCCGGGGGTGGTCACCGCCCGGTGGCGCTTCTGGGACGGCGACTGGTTCGATCGCTGGCCGGTCGACGCCAGCGACGAGGCCAAGGGCCGCTGGCCGCGCGCCATCGCGCTCGACATGCAGGCGGCGGGGCCGGGCGGGGCCCCGGTGACGCTCCACCGGGTGGTGACCCTGCCGGTACGCGCGCAGGAGGCGGCCCCGCAATGAGCCGCCGTCGGCAGCCGGGCGAGGACGAGCGCGGCATGATCCTTGTCAACGTGCTGATGTTCGTGGCGATCGCCAGCGGGCTGGTGCTGCTGATGATCGATCGAGAGGAACTGGCGCTGGACCGCGGCCTGCGGATGCGCGAGGCGGCGCGCGCACAGGCGGTCGCGCGCGGCGGCGAACTCTCGGCCCTCGTGGCGCTGCGCCGCGACGGCGAGACGGCGGGCGATGTCGACCATCGCGGCGAGGCGTGGGCGAAGATCGCGGTCGACGGCGCGCCGATCGAAGGCGGTACCTTCGATCTCGCGATCGGCGATGCCGAAGGGCGCTTCAACATCAATTCGGTGCGCAGCGGCGAGGCAGGCGCCGTGGTGCTGCTCCAGGAGATCGCCAACGCCATCGACATGCCGCCCGAACAGGTGGTGGCGGCGATCCAGTATGTCCGCCTGCAGGGGCCGGTGACCGACCTTCGCCCGCTAAGGCTCGCCGGCCTCGATCCCACGGTGGCGGATCGGCTGGAAAAGGTGGTGACCGCGCTGCCCGGCGTCACCACGATCAACCTCAACGCTGCCGAGCCCGAGTTGATGAACCTGTTGTTCAACGATCCGCTGGTGGCGAGCCGGCTGGTGCAGGTGCGCGCGCGGCAGGGGTTCCTGACGCTGAAGGACCTCGACGACCAGCATGTCACCTTGCCCTGGGGCTGCTCGTTCCGCTCCAGCAGCTTCTGGGTGCGCACCCGCGCGACGATCGGCGGCACGTCGCAGCAGGAGGCGACGCTGATCCAGCGACGGCGCACCAGGGAGGGCAAGCTGGAAACGGTGCCGGTGGAGCGCTGGCGCAACGCGGCGGTGCCGCCGGGGGTGCCTGGCTTCGGCACGCGCTGAACGGTTGAGCTTGGCCGGCATTTCTGGTCTGGTTCGCCGATGATCCTGGAGCTTCCGTCTTGATCCTGATGCGCCTGTTCGGCCGGGGGGAAATCCGCCGCTGGCGCGATCTCCACATCGCAATGGCACGCGCCGTGCTGCAGCAGGCGGCCGCCGATCTGGTGGAGAGCTTCGATGCCGATCTTTCCCAGGCGGACTGGCAGGACGGGCTGATCGAGCAGACGCGCTTCGTCGCCACGCGCATCGCCCCCACCGTCCGCCAGGTGGCCGAGCCGCTCGCGCGCCGGGTGATCGAGGAGGCGGATCGCGCGCTGCAGCCGATCGCCTATCACCATCTCCAATGGCAGCCGCTGCCGATCGATACGAGCCTGATGCGCGACATGATGGAGGAACTGGGCGACTGGGCGGCGGCGGGCAGCGTGGCGGTCTCCGGGCTGATGCGCGGCGCGGCGACGGGGCTGCCGATCGCCGGCGGGCGCGCCCGCGGCGGGGCACCGGGCGACTGGATGCGGTTGCGGGCAGAGGCGCGGCTGCGCGCGAAGGTGCAGGCCTATGTCCAGGCCAGCGTCGTGCAGGGGCCGAAGGGGCGCCCGGCCTTGCTCGAGCACGTCACCGCCTTGCTGCGCGATGCGGCCGCGCGGGCCCAGCCGCTGTGACCCTTAGGCCAGGATATCGGTTGACCTAGCGGCCAGGTCCGGTCGTCACGCGACGATACCGGTTACCTTGGCGGACAGGACCTGCACGGCGTCCGCCGGAGAAAGCCGCAGCTGCAATCCGCGTTGGCCTGCATTGATAAAGACATAGGATTCCGCGACAGCGGTTTCCTCGATCACCGACGGCAGCGTGCGCATCTGCCCGAACGGACTGATCCCGCCCACCTTGTACCCGGAGAGGCGCTCGGCCTCCAGCGGCTTCATCATCTCGGCCGATTTGCCGCCCAGCGCGGCTGCGAGCTTCTTCATCGCCACCTGCCGGTCCGAAGGCAGGATGGCGAGCACCGGCTTGCCGTCCACCTTGGCCATCAGCGTCTTCAGCACGCAGTCCGGGCGCTCGCCCAGCGCCTCCGCCGCCTGCATGCCGATCGCATCGGCATCCGGATCATAGGCATAGGCGTGAACGGTGAAGGGTACCTTCGCGGCTTCCAGCATCCGCGTCGCCCGCGTGGCTTTGGACATGCAATGGTTCCCCCAGGATCGCTGCCGGCCCGGTGCCACGGCGCGGGCTAGGGGGCAAGCCTGAGCGTGCGGTGAAACGCTTCTTAAGGAATGGCTTCTAGCATTGCCGCCAGTCTGTTCAGGTGGCGGAGTTGGCTATGCCATTGCTGGGAATGGCGCTGTTCGCAGCGGTGGCGGGAAGCTCGCCGGCGGCCGCACCGCGGGTCGCCATCATTGACAGCGGGGTTGCCGAAACGCCCGAGCTGCACGGCAAGCTGCTCGCCGAATATGATCTCGCCGGCTCGGGCCGCGCGCCGTTCCGCCCGCGCTACGACCATGGCACGATGGTCGCCACCATCCTCAGCCGCGCGGCGGCGGGCGAGGTGGCGATCGTGTCGCTGCGGATCGACGATCCCGCCGGCTGCCGGCCCGGTGCCAACCCACCCTGCCAGCCGAGCGCCGCGCCGATCGTCGCGGCTATCCGCAAGGCGATCGAGCTGAAGGTCGACGCGATCAACATCTCGCTGGCGCTCGCCGATGATGCATCGATCACTGCGGCGGTCCATGATGCCGCCCGGGCGGGGATCGTCGTGGTGCTGGCGGCGGGCAACAACGGCCTGCCGCGCCCCAGCAATCTGGCCATGGCGCGGCAGGGCTTCCCCAATGCCGTGCTGGTCGGCGCGCTCGATGCTGCGGGCAAGCCGTGGACGGGGACGAACCGTCCCGAGCCGCAGATGCAGGGCTATCTCTATGTGTGGCAGCGCGGGGTCGACGTGCCGACCGCGCTGGCGGACGGCCGCCCGGTCACCGGCACCGGCACCTCCTTCGCGGCGCCAATCGAAACGGCCCGCCGGATCGCCAACCGCCGCCGCACTATCTGAGATTTTCGGAAACATACCCGTCATTGCGGAACTTTGAGGAATGGGTATGGTTCCAGCCCAGGAGAGGCTGGAGCGTAAATATACGCCTTGTCTGTCCTCGCTGTGGTGAATCTGCAGCGGGAACATGAGAC
>JAPJRE010000110.1 GCA_030824725.1 Sphingomonas sp. | reverse complement strand
GCTCTATCGCGATGCGCCAGAAGCGATGGCTGCCAAGGACGCGGCGGCGCGGGTCTATCGCGCCTTTGTCGAGGAAGCGCTGCCCGACCTGCCCGAAGCCGATCGCCATCTCGCGGGCGACCTGATCAAGATGACGCTGAGCCAGGTCGGCGCCAGCTTCTCCGCCACGCCGCGCAGCGAGGCGGAGATCGTCGCCTGGTCCGATGCGATGGCGAACATGTTCCTCGCATATCTCAGCGCACTCCGCGGCAAAACCGGTTAGGGTGGCGGGAATGAGCGATCCGCACGACCTCGACCGATTCGTCGCCGCGCAGGAGGGGAGCTACGAGACCGCCCTCGCCGAAATCCGCCGCGGCGCCAAGCGTAGCCACTGGATGTGGTACGTCTTCCCGCAGATCGCCGGGCTCGGCCGGAGCGCGATGGCGCAGCGCTATGCCATCGGCTCGCTGGCCGAGGCGCGCGCCTATCTCGAGCACCCGGTGCTGGGCGCCCGGCTGCGCGACAGCGTATCGGCGCTCCAGGACCTGACCAGCGGCACCGCCGAGGGCGTGTTCGGCGAAATCGACGCGATAAAGCTGCGCTCGTCGCTGACGCTGTTCGAAGCCGCCGGCGCGGGCCCGCTGTTCGCCGCCGCGCTCGACCGCTGGTTCGGCGGCACGCGTGACCCGGCGACGCTGGCGATCCTCGAACGGGACGCCAGCTAGCCGTTCAGCAGCGGCAGCAGGATCGTCTCGATCGCCTGGGCGACGCCGTCGGCATCATTGCCGCCGGTCACGAGCATCGCCGCCTTGCGGACCTCCTCCGGGCCCTGGCCCATCGCGATCGACAGCCCGGCCCGACGGAACATCGGAAGGTCGTTATACTGGTCGCCGATCACCGCGACGTCGCTGAGCGGCACGTCCAGTGTCGCCGCCAGCGCGGCGATGCCGTCGCCCTTGTTCGCGGTCGGGGCCGTCACGTCGAGATAATAAGGCTGCGAACGTGCGACCTCCGCGCCCTCGCCCAATGCGGCCGCAACTTCGGCTTCCAGCCCCGCGAGCATCTCGTGATCGGGCGATACCGCGACGATCTTGTCGATCGCCTCGAGCAGCGGGGTGAAATCGGTGCAGACGACCGGGTCCTGCGCGGAGGTGACGCACTCGCGCGGCGCGTAATGGTCGTCGAGCCGATCGGCATACCATTGGCCCTTGGCGAACACCCAGCGGATCACGTCCGGCCGTTCGACCAGTGCGAGGGTGCGGGCGGCGACCTCCGGATCGAGATGCGTCGCCGACAGCACCGTGCCGTCGGGCCGCACGATCGTGCCGCCGTTGAACGCGCCGATCGGCGTGGTGAGGCCCAGCCGCTCGGCGATCCACAGCAGCCCGCTGGGCGGGCGGGCGCTGATGATCGAGACGGGTACGCCTGCCGCGACCAGCCGCTGCACCGCCGCCACGACGGGCTCGCCCAGCGTCTTGTCGGGGCGGACCAGCGTCCCGTCGACGTCGGAAAGGAAGAGGCGAAGGTTCATGCGATCTCGTGCCAGCTGCGGCCGTCGCGCGCCAGCAGCGCGTCGGCGGAGGCGGGGCCGATGGTGCCGGCGGGATAGTCGTCGGGTTCGCCGCTGCGCCAGGCGTCGAGCAAAAGCTGCACCGCGCGCCAGCCGCCCTCGATCTGGTCGGCGCGCTGGAACAGGCTCTGGTCGCCGAGCAGCACGTCGTAGAGCAAGGTCTCATAGCCGGTGCGGTGGCCGAGATCGAACGCATCGGCATAGGCGAAGGTGAGGCTGGCCGGCACCATCTTCACCAGCGGTCCGGGCTCCTTCACTGCCATTTCCATGGTCAGCGCCTCGTTCGGCTGGATCTGGAGGATCAGCCGGTTGGGCGGCAGCTCGGTGTTGGGCGTGTTGCGGAACAGGGTAGGCGGCACCTCGCGGAAATGGATGACGATCTCGGTATCGCGTGCCGTCAGCGCCTTGCCGGTGCGCAGGTAGAAGGGCACGCCGTGCCAGCGCCATGTCTCCACCGACACCTTGAGTGCGACATAGGTTTCGGTGCGGCTGTCCGGCGCGACATCGGGCGTGTCGCGATAGGCCGGCACCTGCTTGCCGCCGGCCTCGCCCGCCAGATAGCGGCCGCGCACTGCATCCTCGGGCGGGATCGGCGTGACGGCGGCGATCACCTTCGCCTTCTCGCTGCGCACCGCCTCGGCATCGAAGCTGTTGGGCGGCTCCATGGCGACGAGCGCGAGCAGCTGGAACAGGTGGTTGGGCACCATGTCGCGCAGCGCGCCGGTTTCGTCGTAGAATTTGCCGCGGCTGCCGACCGACACCGTCTCCGCCGCGGTGATCTCGACATGGTCGACATAGCGATTGTTCCACACCGCCTCGGTCAGCGCGTTGCCGAACCGCGCGACGGTGATGTTCTGCACCGTCTCCTTGCCGAGGAAATGGTCGATCCGGTAGATCTGCGTCTCCTCGGCATGGCCGAGCAGCTTGGCGTTGAGCGCCTGCGCTGATGCCAGGTCGGTGCCGAACGGCTTCTCGACGACGAGCCGGCGGAAGCCGTCCCCTTCGTCGAGCAGTCCGCTGGTGCCGAGCTTCTCGCCGATCGGCCCGAAGAAGCTTGGCGCGGTGGCGAGGTAGAAGACCGCATTGCCTTGCAGCTTCGCCTTCAGCGCTTCGTACAGCGTGTCGTCGGTGAAGTCGCCGCGGAGATAGGTGATCCGCTCCCGCCAGCGACCCCAGGCTTCCGCGTCGCCTTCGATGAATGCGCCGAGCTTTTCGCGGAGCGCGTCGTCATCGCCTTCGCCGTGGCTGATGCCGAGTAGCGTGGTTGCGCCGTCGAGCAGCCCGTCGCGCTCCAGATGGACCAGCGCGGGCATCAACAGGCGACTGGCGAGATCGCCCATCGCCCCGAAGATGACCAGCGTCGCGGCGGGTGCCGGCGGCGCGTCGCTCACTGCGGCATCTCGACATGCCCGCCGAAGCCGAAGCGCATCGCCGAGAGCAGCTTGTCGCCGAAGGTATTCTCGACCCGGCTGCGATAGCGCGCGAACAAGGCGGCGGTGAGGACATGGACCGGCACGGCCTCTTCCATCGCCGCGTCGATCGTCCAGCGGCCTTCGCCCGAATCGGCGACCTTGCCGCTATAGCCCTCCAGCATCCCGTCCTTGGCCAGCGCCTGGGCGGAAAGATCGAGCAGCCAGGACGAGATCACCGAGCCGCGGCGCCACACTTCGGCGATGTCGGTCAGGTTGAGGTCGAACCGCTCATCCTCGGGCAGCTTGTCCGAAGACTTGCTCTTCAGTACGTCGAAGCCCTCGGCATAGGCTTGCATCAGGCCATATTCGATGCCGTTGTGGACCATCTTCACGAAGTGACCCGAACCGGCGGGGCCGCAGTGAATATAGCCCTTCTCGGCGCGCGGGTCGCAGCCTTCGCGATCGGCGCGCTCGGCGGTACGCGGAATGGTGCCGAGACCCGGGGCCAGCGCGTCGAAGATCGGATCGAGCAGATCGACCACCTCCTTCTCGCCGCCGATCATCATGCAGAAGCCGCGGCTGAGGCCCCACACGCCGCCCGAGGTGCCGACATCGACATAGTGCAGCTGGCGCTCGGCCGCGACCTTGGCGCGGCGGATATCGTCCTTGTAGAAGCTGTTGCCGCCGGGCTCGGCGGCCGCCATCAGCGCCTCCACGGTGGACTCGGTCGGTTCGCCGGCGGGCAGCATCACCCAGAAGATTCGCGGTGCGGCCATCTTGGCGACCACGTCCTCGAGCGAGTGGGCGGGCGTCGCGCCGTCCGTGGCCATCGCCTCCACCGCGTCGTTGCTCCGGTCGAACGCCACAATTGCGTGGCCGTGCTCCATCAGCCGTCGTCCGATCCCCGCCCCCATGCGGCCGAGGCCGATCATTGCAAGACGCATCCGCACTTTCCCTTTCGCTATCTTCAGAGGGCCGCAAGCACGGCCGTTACCAGCGCCTGTAGCCCGCCGCCGCCCGGTTTCAAATGCAACCGCAACACGCGGCGCCCCCGCTCGGCGAGTACGTCGGTATCGCCGCGCGCCTGTGCAATCTGGACCGCGCCGAAGCTGGCCTTGCGGCCGGGCACGGCGAGGTCCGGGTCGGGCTCGCGCGTGATGGTGAGGAACACGCCGCCGGCGGGGCCGCCCTTATAGGCCTGCCCGGTCGAATGCAGGAAGCGCGGGCCGAAGCCTGCGACGGTCGCCACCCGCTTCGCATCGCGCACCGCGACCCGTATCGCCGTCAGCGCTGCGGTGTCGGCGTCGTCGCGCTCGATATAGGCGAGGAAACCGGCATAGTCGCCGGGGATCAGCGCGCCGAAATGGTCGGCGAGCAGGCTGGCGGGGCTGCCGGACAGCGACTGGCCCTTGCTCGCATAGAGCGCGAAATCGGCATTCTCGGCGATCGGCTGCTCGGGATCGAGCGCGCCCGAGGCCTCATAGGCATCGACCAGCGTGCGCGTCGCGACCTTCGCATCCTCCACGTCGGGCTGGTCGAACGGATCGATGCCGATCACTGCGCCGGCGATTGCCGTCGCGACTTCCCAGCGGAAGAACTCCTGCCCGATCAGCAGCGGGGTATCGAGGGTGATCCGCACCACCGGATGGCCCGCAGCGGCGAGCGCATCGAGCTTTGCGGAGTCCGCACCGCCGCCCGCGCCTGCCAGTGCGAACTGCACGAAGACGCGGTCGTTGCCGTACGCCTCGGGCGCGCCGAGCGGCTCCAGGTCGACGGGGACGATGCCCTTGCCCTGCTTGCCGGTGGATTCGGCCAGCAGCTGCTCGAGCCAGGCGCCGAGCGGGGCGAGCGGCGGTTCGGCGAGGATGGTCAGCTTGTCGCGACCGGCCCTGGCCGCCTCGCCGATCAGTACGCCGAGGCGGACACCTGGGTTGGCGGCGGGCGGCACGTCGGCACCGCAGGAATAGACCATCGGCTGGGTGGCCTCGAAGAAGCCGGCCACGTCGAGGCCCATCGCGGCGGCGGGCACCATGCCGAAGACGGACAGCACCGAATAGCGACCGCCGATCGCGGGCTCGCCGGGGAAGGTGGCGAGGAAGCCATCCGTCTTGGCCGTCGCTTCGAGCTTCGAGCCGGGATCGGTGACCGCGACGAAGTGTTCGCCTTTCCGCTCGCTCGCCTCGAAGAAATAGGCGCGCAGCAGCTCGGGTTCGAGCGTCGAGCCGGACTTGGAGGAGACGATGAACAGCGTCTCGGCAGGATCGATCTGCGCCTGGACGCTGGCGATCTGGCCGGGATCGGTGGTGTCGAGCACATGCAGCCGGGGACTGCCCGAGGCACTGCCCAGGATCTGCGCCAGCACTTCCGGCCCGAGGCTGGATCCGCCCATGCCGAGCAGCACGACGTCGCGGAAGCGCTTGGCCTGCTCGCTCAGCTGCTGGAGCGCGGCCCTGTCGACCTGCTCGCCGCGCGCCGCAGGGAGCCAGCCGAGCCACTTGGCTTCGTCGCCGCCGCTCCACAGCGCCGCGTCGCCTGCCCACAGCCGGCGCGACCAGGCGTCGGCACGGGCGGTCTCCAGCCGGTCCTCGACGGCCTTTTCCAGTGCTTCGGGCAGCTGCACCTCAAGGCCGTTCAGCCGCTTGCCGAGGTGCTCGGTGCGCTTGGCGGCGACCGCACCGAGCAGCGCATCGGCCGCATCGCCGAATTGCTGCACGCCGTCGAGCACCAGCGCGCGGGTGATGTCGTCGAGGCCGAGGCCAAGCCGGTCGGCTTCCGCCAGCACCTGGCGCGATTCTTCCAACCCGTCGGTCAGCGTCTCGGCGACGGTGCCATGGTCGCGGAACGCGTCCATCGTCTTGGGCGGCATGGTGTTGACCGTGTCCGGCCCGATCAGCGTGTCGATGTAGAGCGTGTCCGGATAGGCGGGGTCCTTCACCCCGGTCGAGGCCCAGAGCAGCCGCTGCGGCATCGCGCCCTTGGCGGCGAGCGCCTGCCAGCGCGGGCTGGCGATCATCTCCAGATACCAGGCATAGGCCAGCTTGGCATTGGCGATGGCGACCTTGCCACGCAGCGCCTTGAGCGCGTCGCTCTCGGGATCGCCTTCCGCCACCCGCGCGTCGATCTTCTTGTCGATCTGGATATCGATCCGGCTCACGAAGAAACTGGCAACGCTCGCAATCCGGTCGATCGGCTGCCCTGCGGCTAGCCGCGCCTCCAATCCTGCGAGATACGCCTCGGCCACCGCCTGGTAGCTTTCCTGCGAGAACAGCAGCGTGACGTTGATGTTGATCCCGTCCTCGATCAGCTGGCGGATCGCGGGGGCGCCGGCCTGGGTGCCGGGCACCTTCACCATCAGGTTCGGCTCGTCGACATGGGCCCAAAGCCGCCGCGCCTCCTCGATCGTCGTCTCGGTGCCGTTGGCGAGATAGGGCGAGACCTCCAGGCTGACATAGCCGTCGCGGCCGCCCAGCCGGTCATAGACCGGGCGCAGATCGGCCGCCGCCGCCTTGATGTCGGCGATCGCCTGGCTTTCGTACACGTCGGCCACGCTGGCGTCGCCGGTGCCGAGGAAGACGTTGAAGCCCTCGTCATAGATGTCGCCATGCCCCATCGCCTTTTCGAAGATCGACGGGTTGGAGGTAACGCCGGTCAGGCCGTCCTGCTCGATCAGCTTGCGCAGGCCGCCGTCGCGCAGGAAGCTGCGGTCGACGAAATCGAGCCACGCGGCCTGGCCAGCTGCGTGGAGCTGCTTGAGCTTGCTGTCGGCGCTCATTTGGCCTGCTCCAGCACGTCGCGCGCGACCTTCACCACATTGTCGACGGTGAAGCCGTATTTTTCCTGCAGCTTGGCGAGCGGGGCTGAGGCGCCGAAGGTCGACATGGTGATCATGGCACCGCTGCTGGTCACATAGCGGTCCCAGCCCATCGACCCGGCCTGCTCGACAGCGACACGCGCCATCACGTCCGGCGGCAGCACCGATTCGCGATAGGCGCGGTCCTGCTTCTCGAACAGGTACCAGCTGGGCAGCGAGACGACACGCGAGCGCACGCCCTCGGCGGTCAACCGCTCATGCGCATCGACGACCATGGGGAGCTCCGATCCGGTGCCGATCAGGATGACCTCGGGCGCGCCGCCTTCGGCGTCGGCAAGCACATAGCCGCCGCGTGCGAGGCCCTCGGCCGAGGCATATTTGCTGCGGTCGAGCGTCGGGATCGCCTGGCGCGACAGGATCAGCGCGGTCGGCTCTTGGCTGTGCTCGAGCGCGACCTTCCAGGCGACCGCGACTTCATTGGCATCGCCGGGGCGGATCGTGTCGAGGCCCGGGATCGCGCGCAGCGTGGCGAGATGCTCGATCGGCTGGTGGGTCGGCCCGTCCTCGCCGACGCCGATCGAATCGTGGGTGAAGACGAACACCACCGGCAGCTCCATGATCGCGGCGAGGCGGATCGGCGCGCGCATATAGTCGGCGAAGACGAGGAAGGTCGCGGTGTAGGGGCGCAGATAGCTCAGCGCCATGCCGTTGGCGATCGAGCCCATCGCATGTTCGCGCACGCCGAAATGCAGGTTCTTGCCGCCATAGTTATTGGCCTCGAACGAGTCCGCACCCTTGATGTCGGTCTTGGTCGAGGGCGACAGGTCGGCCGCGCCGCCGAGCAGCGCGGGGAGATGCGGGGCGACCGCGTTGATCACCTTGCCGCTGCTGTCGCGCGAGGCGAGGCCCTTGGCGTCGGCATCGAAGCTCGGCAGCGCCTGCTGCCAGCCATTGTGGAGCTTGCCGCGGCGGAGCTCGTCGATCTCGGCGGCTTCCTGCGGGAAGGCCTCGCGGTAGCGGGCGAACAGCTGCTCCCATGCCTCGCGCGCGGGCTTGCCGCGATCGGCGACCGCTGCGCCGAAGCGCTCGGCGACGCCCTCGGGCACCAGGAACTGCGCGTCCTCGGGCCAGCCATAGGCCTTCTTGGTCGCGCGGACATTGTCCTCGCCCAGCGCCTCGCCATGCGCCTTCTCGCTGCCGGCACGCGGCGAGCCCCAGCCGATCACCGAATGGACGACGATGAAGGTCGGCGCGTCGCCGGTCGCGCGGAAGGTGGCGATCGCCTCTGCCAGCGCCGCGGTATCGTTGGCGTCGTCGACATGGAGGACGTTCCAGCCATAGGCCTGGAAGCGCTGGCCGACATCCTCGTCGAAGGCGAGATCGGTGCTGCCCTCAATCGAGATATGGTTGCTGTCGTAGATCCAGCAGAGATTGGAAAGCTTGAGGTGGCCGGCGATCGAGGCGGCTTCGCCCGAGACGCCTTCCATCATGTCGCCGTCGCCGCACAGGACATAGACGTCGTGGTCGAACAGGTCGAAGCCGTCGCGATTGTAGCGGGCGGCGAGCGCACGCTCGGCGATCGCCATGCCCACCGAATTGCCGCAACCCTGGCCGAGCGGACCGGTGGTGGTCTCGACGCCGGTGGTCATCCGATATTCGGGATGGCCGGGGGTCTTGGAGGAGAGCTGGCGGAACTGCCTGATGTCGTCGAGGCTCACCGCTGGGTGGCCGGTCGGCTGACCGTCGGCATCAATCTCGCGCACGCCGGCGAGATGCAGCACCGAGTATAGCAGCATCGAGGCATGGCCGACCGAGAGGACGAAGCGGTCGCGATTGGGCCAGTCCGGCGCGGCGGGATCGTAGCGCAGGAACTGGCTCCACAGCGTGTGCACCACGGGTGCCAGCGCCATCGGCGTGCCGGGATGGCCGCTGTTCGCCTTCTGCACCGCGTCCATGCTGAGCGTGCGGATGGTGTCGATCGCCAGGCGATCGGGCGAGCCGTTTTCGTGGATCTTCTGGTCGAGGTCGGACATGGATCAGGCAACTCCGTTCGTCGCGATGCAACGGGTGGGTTCGCAAATGGCTGCAATCTTATTCCTCTATCGGCCGCTCCTGACGGCTCACTCCGTCGGACCGGGCGACGTAGAGCGCGTCGATCTCGGTGAGGAACAGGCCGTGACCGAGCGCCCCCGGGATCGCCGAGAGCGCGCCGGCAAGCGCTGCCGGATCGGCAATGTCCGGGAAGCGCGCATCGAGGATGCGATGGCCTGAGTCCGTGTGGAACGGGGCGTCGCCGGCCAGGCGGAGCCGGGCGTCACCGCCCAGCCGCGACACTTCAGCGGCGACCAGGCCGAGCGCGGCGGGCAGCACTTCGATCGGGACGGCGCGGGCGCCCAGCCGCGCGACCTGTTTCGAGCCATCGGCGATGGCGAGGTTGCGACGGGCGAGCGTGGCGACGATCTTCTCCAGCAGCATCGCCCCGCCGCCGCCCTTGATCGCGCGAAGCTGCGGGTCGATCTCGTCGACGCCGTCGATGCACAGGTCGATCGCGGCGAGGCCGTCGGGGGCCAGCAGCGGGATGCCGGCGGCACGCGCCGCCGCCTCGGTCGCGCGCGATGTCGGCACCGCGGAAATCCGCAGCCCGTCCGCGACTCGCGCCCCCAGCAGCCGCACGACATGGGCCGCCGTGCTGCCGGTGCCGAGGCCGACCACCATGCCAGCCTGCACCTCCGCTACCGCCGCGGCGGCGGCGGCATGCTTTAGCCGCTCGGCATCCTCGGGGACATTCATAGGGTGCCAACGGTAGAGCGTCGCGGGCGTTCCGGCTGCCATACGTAGGTCTAGTGCCAAAGGCCTCACGGATCATTTGTCGGCGCAGATTGCCGGCTCTTGCGCCCGCCGCCAAACCTGATAACGTTGCATTAAGTGAAGCGTACATTCACTATGTGGGACAAGCGGGCGAAGACCCGCCGTTCCCGGGGACAAAGGCGGCAGCGGCGCAACCCGCACGGATGCCGCCTGCCAGACAGGAGAGGGAACGGGATGAACAGGGGACTTCCTTCGCGCCGGCATATGGTCGCGACGGCCAGCTGGGCCGCCTTGGCGACGATGCTCGGCGGGGGCACCGGCACCGCATCGGCACAGACCGCCGCGCAGAGCAACCCGCAGGCGCAGGCGCAGGCGCAGCCGGCACCCGACATGAGCAGCCAGCTGACTATCGCCGAGGAAGAGGCGATCGTCGTGGTCGGCTCGCGCGCCAGCCAGCAATCCTCCAATGCGCGCAAGAAGAATGCCCGCACCGCCACCGATTCGATCGTCGCGGACGACATCGGCTCCTTCCCGGATCGCAACGTCAACGAGGCGATTTCACGCATTCCAGGCGTGGCGCTGGGCCGCAACGAGTTTGGCGAGGGCGAAAGCGTCGCGGTGCGCGGCAACGGCCCGGACCTCACCCGCGTCGAGCTGGACGGGATCGGCGTGCAGAGCACCAACGGCCTCGCGATCGGCGCCAACAACGGCCGCAGCGCCGACCTGCGCGAGCTGCCGGCCGAGCTGGTCAAGAGCGTCGACGTGGTCAAGGGCTCGACGGCGGACATGACCGAGGGCGGGCTGGGCGGCACGGTCCAGATCAAGACGCGCACCGGGCTCGACTTCAAGAAGCCCTATCTTTCGCTGCGCGGGGGCGTGGGGCAGAACTCGCTCGGCCGCGACTGGACCCCGGATTTCAACGGTGTCTATGGCCGGCGCCTGTTCGGCGACCGCCTCGGCATGATCGTCAGCGGCAGCTATTCGAAGCTCCAGAACAACGGCCACGGCTTCGAAACCACCACCAGCAACAATCGCGGCTATGCGCGCCTGTTCGATTTCGACCAGTCGCCGGACAAGACGTTCAGCTACAACCCCGCGACGGTCGGCACCGACGCCGCCGACGTGCCCTTCGCCAACAGCACCGCGCCCGGCGGCGGGGCGCGGTGC
>JAPJRE010000109.1 GCA_030824725.1 Sphingomonas sp. | reverse complement strand
GTGCAGGCGCTGTCCTGGCTGGTGATGCCTGCGCTGATCGGGCCGATCCTCGGGCCGCCGCTGGGCGGCTTCATCGTCACCTGGCTCGACTGGCGCTGGATCTTCTACCTCAACCTGCCGATCGGCATCGCCGGCATCGTCGGCGCGCTGCTGCTGGTGCCCGAGATCCGCGGCGACGCCCGCCCGCGCTTCGATACCAGCGGCTTCTTCCTCTCCGGCGTGGCGCTGGGCTGCCTGCTGTTCGGCTTCGAGCTGTCGAGCCGCCCCGGTACCGGCCGGGTGGCGCTTGCGCTGCTCGGCATCGGGCTGGTCTTCGGGCTCGGCTATGTCTGGCATGCCCGCCGCGCCAGCGACCCGATCCTCGATCCGCGGCTGATGCGGATCGATACCTTCCGGCTCTCGGTGATCGCCGGTTCGCTCACCCGCATCACCCAGGGCGCGCAGCCCTTCCTGCTGCCGCTGATGTTCCAGCTCGGCTTCGGCTTTTCCGCGGCGACCACCGGCACCATCACCATGGTAGGCGCGATCGGCGCGCTGCTGATGAAGGCGCTGGCGCCGCGCGTGCTGCGCCGCTGGGGCTTTCGCGACAGCCTGATCGTCTCGGGGGTGGTGAGCAGCCTCGGCTATGCCAGCTGCGCACTGTTCCGCCCGGACTGGTCGGTGGCGGTGATGGTGGCGGTGCTGGTGCTTTCGGGCTTCTTCACCTCGTTCCAGTTCACCGGCTACAACGCCATTGCCTATGCCGATGTCGAGAAGCAGGAGATGAGCGCCGCGACCAGCCTCTACGCAACCTTCCAGCAGCTCACCCTCTCGCTCGGCATCTGCACCGCGGCGACCGCGCTCGAGCTGGGGCCGCGGCTGGCGCACCGGGAGGCGCTTCACCTCGCCGACTTCTCACTGGCCTTCGTAATTGTCGCCGGGATCTCGGCCTCGGCGCTGTTCTGGAACCGCCGCTTCGCCCATGATGCCGGGGCGGCGATGAGCGGGCATCGCGCGGACGCGGCGTCGGTTCGGACACCAGGCCTGCGCTGATGCTGCGGGATGGATCAGGGCGCGCGTTGCAGCGGAACGCGCGTCCTCCCCGGTCCATCCCTTACCAGTTCACCCCCAGCCGGGCGTAGAGATAGCGCCCATTGAAACCGAAGGGCGAATAATAGGGGAAGCCGACCACCCCGGTCGCGTTATTCGCCGGGATCGTCCTGTCGGGGTAGACGTCGAACAGGTTGCTCGCGCCGAACGCGATCTGGGCGCCCTTGCGCGGCTGGTAGCGCAGCTCGAGGTCGCTGATCAGATGCTGCCCCGTGTGGATGTCGGCTGCCGGCGTCGTGCCCGGCTGGTTGACGTCGCCATAATAGGTGCCGCGCAGCGTGAGCCCCACGGGCCCCTTCGCCCAGTCGATCGTGCCGGTCACCTTCTCGCCGGGGGTGCCCTGCTCGATCGTCAGCACGCGGCTGCGCGCGAACAGCACCGGCGCCGGGTTCACCGTCGCGGTGTTGGTCGGCACGCGCGTCACCACGATCTCGTTGACGTTGCCCGCCAGCGTGAAGTCGAACGACCCCGCCGGATCGGCGGCGTTGCCCAGCCGGTAATGCGCCACTGCATCGATGCCGCGGGTGCGCGAGCGCAGGCCGTTGATGAAGAAGCGCGCCGACGGCACGTTGAACGGGCTGAGGATAGCCGCCACCTGTGGGCTGAAGCTCGCCTGGATGTTCTCGGACAGGCCGAGCTGGTCGCGCAGCCGGATCTCATAGGCGTCGACGCTGAGGTCGAAGCCGCCCGCACGGATCACCGTGCCGACCGAGACATTGGTCGACTTCTCCGGCTGGAGCGGCTTGCCGCCCAGTGCCGCCGCCACCGGCGCCGTCGAGGGGAAGGTGCCGGTGAGGATCGGCGTGCCGTTCTGGACGACCTGCGCGACCGAGGTGAAATATTGCTGCTGCAGGCTCGGCGCACGGAAGCCGGTGGAGACCGTGCCGCGCAGCGCGAACCAGGGCGCCACGTCGTAGCGCGCCGAGAGCTTGCCGTTGGCGGTGTCGCCGAAATCCGAATAATGCTCGCCGCGCACCGCGACATCGACGAGGAACGCCTGGGTCACCTGTGCCTCGAGGTCGAGATAGCCCGAGACGCTGCGCCGCGACCGCTCGATGGCGTTGACCGGCGCGAAGCCGCCAAAGCCCTGCGCGCCCGGCGACGCGCCGACGACCGCGCCGGTGGCGGGCGCATCATAGGAGGCCGCCTCGCCCGGCGTGATCTTGTAGCCCTCGCGCCGCCCTTCGGCACCGAAGGCCAGGTTGAGCGACTGCAGCACGTCGAACTTGCGGCGCACGTCGAGCCCCGCCACCCACTGGTCGAAGATCAGCGCGCCGTCGTAGAAATTCTTCGGCGTCGCCGCGCCATAGGCATAATTGGCCGAGTTGCGCGTGCGATAGGCGATCTTGTTGCGGCCATAGCCGGCGTGGAGATCGACGCCCCAGTCGCCGAGATCACCCTTCACGCCCACCGCGCCGACCGCGTTGGTCGACTTGGTGTTGATGATCGGCAGGAAGCCGTCCGGATAGCCGGCCAGCGCGGTGGTGGCGCTCGCCAGCCGCGGGAAGGCCGCGCTGCGGGTGTCGCGATCCTGGTAGCTGCCCCAGCCATAGAGGCTCCAGCCGCCGCCGATGCCCTTCCCGGCATTGACCGTGCCGGTGTACTGCTCGACCTGCGGATCGCCGAAGCGGCCGGTGACGCGGGTGGGCGTGACACGCGGGTCGAAATCGGCGCGGTTGGTCGCCTGCCGGTTCACATATTCGCCGGTGACCGTGACGAACCCGTCGTCGCCGAGCCCGAAGCCCTGCCACACCGACGCGGTGAAGGCGGGCTCGCCGGTGGTCGAGCGGCTGCCGCGCGCCGTGTCGATATCGGTATGGTAGATGCCGTAGGTGGCCGAGGCGGCGCCGCCCGAGCGGGCTTCGCGCAGCCGCAGGTTGATCACGCCGGCGATCGCATCCGAACCATATTGCGCCGAGGCGCCGTCGCGCAGCACTTCGATCCGCTCCAGCGCCGCGGTCGGGATGGTGTTGAGGTCGACCGCCGCCGAGCCGCGCCCGACCGAGCCGTTGATGTTGAGCAACGCCGAGCTGTTCACCCGCACGCCGTTGACCAGCACCAGCACCTGGTCGGGCGAGAGACCGCGCAGCGTCGCCGGGCGGATCGCATCGGTGCCATCGGTCGCGGAGGGGCGCGGGAAGTCGATCGACGGCGCGACCGCGGCAAGGGCGGCGCCCAGCTCGGTCGTGCCCTGGCGACTCAGCGCCTGGCTGCTCAGCACGTCGACCGGCGAGGCGGTGTCGAGGCGCGACCGGCCTTCGCTGCGCGTGCCGGTGACCACGATCTCTTCCGGTCCCGCACTGGCGGCAGCCTGGGCCTGGTCGGCCTGCCCGTCCCGCTGCTGCGCGTGCGCGATGCCGGACGTGAGGGCGCCCGTGGAAACCGCGATCAATGCCGCGACGCGAAAGCTACGCATGTTCAACCCCTTATCGGAAATCTTGTCAGGCGGGCGATTTCCCATCTTTCGAGTAGGATTGCATGAAAGAAAAGGTTGGTCGCGGCAAAGACGGCGGCGACGTCGGATCGCATCATGCTGCGACAAGAAGCATGGTTGCGCGACAAGCTTTTGATTGCGCTGGTGCATTAGGCGGTGTTGACAAAGTGGATTCCCAAGCGTGCTGATCTCTGATTCAAGGCTGCTCTTTGCGGGGAGCAGCAATGGCGCGTGGCGATCTGACGGACGAGGAATGGGCGGTGCTAGAGGGGCTGCTGCCGTCCGAGCGCGGCCGAAAGGCGCGCCCCTCCCATGACAATCGGCGATTTCTAAACGGGATGCTGCATGTACTGCGGGTCGGTTGTCCGTGGCGCGACATGCACGAGCGCTACGGCAAGTGGAACTCGGTCTATGTGCGGTTCCGGCGTTGGGCGGAACACGGCGTCTGGGATGCCATCTTGGCCACGCTGGTCGAGTTCGGGCTGACCGACGACTGGCAGCACATGATCGACAGCACGACGGTTCGCGGCCATGTTTCGGCAGCGGGCGCTAAAGAGGGACTCATAAGGAGGCTTTTAGTAGGAGGCTTTTGGTCGATCACGCGGCGGCTTTACGTGCAAGGTCCACGCCCGCTGTGACAATCAGGGACGCCCTCTCGGCTTCCTCCTGACGGGCGGCGAAGCGTAGGATTGCGGTGCCGTCGACGGCATCATGGCGCTGCCGGTCAACAAGCCCAACGCGCTGCTGGCCGATAAAGGCTATGACGGCGATGCGGTTCGGGCGAGCCTGTTGATCCGCGGTATCCTGCCGATCATCCCGCCAAAGGCCAACCGGCACGAACCCACCACCTGCGACTTCCGCCGATACCGAGACCGTAACCGCATCGAGCGCATGTTCGGCTACCTCAAGCAACAACGCCGCATTGCCACCCGCTACGACAAAACCGCGCTCTCGTTCGCCAGTTTCCTCAATCTCACCGGCATCCGCCGATGGCTGCCCAACTTTGTCTACAGGACCTAGAGTATAGGGATGCGCGCGCCCGCTGCTCGACGGGGCCGCGCGGGTCCGCGCGGGTCGTGTCCCACGGCGTGGTGTAGCTAGGGGGCAGAGTTGGTCACCGTGATTTTCGGTTAGGTTTGGGTTGCGACACTCGAACCTGACGGAAGGAATCACGATGACCGATCCGTTGATGCACCTGCGTTCGCTGGTGGAGAAGACTCCGGACGCGGATATTTTGCGCGAGATGATCGCATTTGCCGCGGAGCGGCTGATGGAGATTGAGGTCGGTGCGCTGACCGGCGCTGGGCATGGGGAGAAGTCACCGACGCGGCTGGTGCAGCGTAACGGCTATCGCGATCGCGATTGGCAGACCCGGGCCGGCACCGTCGAGCTGCGGATCCCCAAGCTACGCAAGGGCAGCTACTTTCCGGGCTTTCTGGAGCCGCGGCGCATGGCCGAGCGGGCGCTGACCGCAGTGATCCAGGACGCCTATATCCAAGGGATCTCGACGCGCTCGGTCGATGACCCGCTCAAGGCGCTCGGCATGGACGGCATCTCGAAAAGCAAGGTCAGCCGGGTGTGCGAGGAACTCGACGAGCGCGTCCACGCTTTCTCGACCGCCCGATCGAAGGCGACTGGCCGTATCTGTGGATCGACGCCACGTACGTGAAGGTCCGCCAGAACGGCCGGATCGTCTCGGTCGCGGTGATCGTCGCGGTCGGTGTCAACAGCGACGGCCGCCGCGAAGTGCTGGGCGGAACGGCCCTAGGTTCCGGCGATGCGTAGCATCGCTGGAAAGACCGTGTAGGGATGGATATCGGCCCCTCGGAAGCCGAGCCGTTCTGGACCGCCTTCCTGCGCAAGCTGACGCGCCGGGCTTCTTCGAGATCGACGCGCCGTTCACGCGCACCCTCGATCTCAACGTGTCGGGCCGCTACGATCACTATTCGCAGGGCTACAGCCGCTTCTCGCCCAAGGTAGGTGCGAAGTTCAGCCCGATCGAGCAGGTTTCGTTCCGTGCGACCTATTCGCAGGGCTTCCGTCACGCTGGAAGACGCCCCATGTGGCGCTGCTCGCCGTTTTCGTGGTCGGCTGTGTCGGCCTGTTCCTGCCGATGGAACTGAGCTTCCTGTTCCTGGCAGTGAACATCCCGAACCTGCTCAAATATGCCAGCATCTGCCTCTCCGCGGCACGCGTGACCGAGCGGCACCCAGAGCTCAACGAGACTGCCGCCTCCCGACTGCCGCGCGGTTCGACGCGGGCCGTTTCCCATTTGGGCGCAATCTGTGCGATCGGGCTTATCTTCATCGGCATCGAAGCGGATTGGCGGCCTTAGGGGCTGATGGGCATATGGCTCTTCGTCGGAATCCTCTTCAGCGCCGCATATGGGCGCCGTTCGTCGGGGCCGATCGGTCGTCTGGGCATAGAAGCCGGTTGTTAGAGCGTGCGCGTGGAGCACATCCCACCGGCAACAGGCCGGGGCAGACAACCTGCCTGCCCCGGCAAAGCGTCAAAATACGAAGTTCACCGCCAGCGCATAGGTCCGGCCGAAATAGGCGGTGTAGAGCGGATCCTTGCGAACCGTGTCCACCGTCAGCCGGTTGGTTTCGTTGGTGATGTTCTGCACCTCGGCGATCAGCTTGATATGCTCGCTAAGATTGTACGAGGCCGAGGCGTCGACGAAGATCGAGCGGGCATTGGCGGTCGAGTCCGCGTCGACGGAACCGCTCGGCACCGCCGTCAGGAACGACGAGCGATAGTTGACCGTCGAGCGGATGCTGAACTTGCTGTCCTCGTAATAGAGCGTGCCGCTCGCCGTCTCGGGCGACAGGCCGACCAGCGGCGCGGTGCGCGAGAGCGTCGGCGAGATGATGTAGTTGATGTTGGAACGCACCCGGGTGAAGTTGCCCAGCGCGCCGAAATTCTTGAGCACGCCCGGCAGGAAGGTGAAGGGCAGCTGCACGTTCACTTCGACGCCGCGCAGCGGGCCGCCGGGCGTGTTGTTGCTCCGCTGGACGGTGAACTGGTCGCTCGGGCGCAGCTGCGTGCCGTTGAGCAGCGACAGCGGCAGGCCGATGTCCTGGAAGGCCAGGCTCTGGCTAGTCGTCTGGATATAGGTCTCGATGTCCTTGTGGAAATAGGCGACCGAGAGCAGCGAACCGGGGCGGAAATACCATTCGAGCGCGGCGTCGAAGGTATTGGCGCGGATCGGATCGAGGAACGGGTTGCTGAACGACGCGGTCTGGATCACCAGGTTCGCCGAACCCGCCGGAATAAGCTGGCCATAGGCGGGCCGCGACATCACCCGCGCCGCCGAAACGCGTGCGATCAGGCTGGGCGTGATATCGAGCGCGAGGTTCATCGACGGCAGCCAGTCCTCATAGGAGCGGCTGACGTTGGAGATGACGAAACGCGACGGGTAGAGCGATCCCGCCGGCGATGCGGTGGTGATCGGGCCATAGGTATCGAGGCTGGTGCGGACATAGCGCACCCCGGCATCGCCGCGCAGTGCGAAGGGCAGGATATTCGCCGTGTCGAACTTCGCCATCAGATAGCCCGAGGCGTATTTCTCGTCGACGCCGCCATAGGTGCCCTTGGCGCATTCGATGCTGCAATAGACATAGTTGTCGAGCCCGACGACCTGGCGGAACTTGTCAGGATCGATCGAGACGAAGTCCTGCAGCTGGCCACCGAGATTCTTGCCGATGCCGGTGGTGACGAAGCTGAAATTGGCGATCGAGGCGCCCGCCGGCAGCGCCAGCGGGGTGTTGGTGGCGAGCTGGCGCTCGCGCGCGGTGTATTTGTTGGTGCGATACTGGCCGCCCGCCTGGAGCGAGAAGCCCGGCGTCACCTTCCAGTCGGCGTTGAGCTCGAAGGTCTTGCTGGTGATCGTGTTGCGGCGGATGAAGTTGGAGAGCTGGCCACGCTGGTCGCCATTGGCGAGCGGCGGGCCGTACTGGAACAGCGCGGCGTTGGTCGTGTCGATCCCGTAGCCGATCTTCGGGATGTTCGGATTGTCGCGGAAATCGATCGACCAGTTGCGCGTGTCGTTCGCGTCGATCGCCACCTGCAGGCGATCCACGTCGAGCGTCGAGTGGTTGATGCCGGCGAGGCCGAACAGTCGGAAAGCGTCCGAGAAGCGATGGTCGAAATTGAGGTTCGCCTGCTTGTATTCGGAGGTGAAGCGCTCGTCCTGCATTTCCGAACGCAGGTCGACGCCGTCGAACAGGCCGTGGACCAGCGAGCCGTTGCCGTCGACCTCGATCTCGCGCACCGAGGTGAGCGGCTGCCCGTTGTTCGAGATCGCGCGACCGAACGAACGCGCGTCGATCATCGTGTCAAGACGATTGACCTTGAAGCGCGAATAGAGGCCGTCGAGCGAGATGTCGGTATTGTCGTCGGGCTTCCACTGGAAGGTCAGCGAGCCGGCGAGGCGTTCCTGGTTCTGGCTGCTCTTCACCGGGCGCGGCAGGCGCGGCAGATAGACGCCGCCGCCCGGCTTCCCGTTCACCCCGGTGCGCTGCATGATATAGTCATACGCCGCCTGCGTGCCGGTACGCGGATTGTTGGTGCTGCAGTTGTTGGCGTCGGCGCCGATCGCCGCGCCGCTCGGCTGGGTATAGCCGGGCACGGGGCTGTTCACGGGGGCGCCCTTGTAGACATACCCTACGGGGGTGCAGAACGGGAAGATCACGCCGGCATTGGCCGTGCCCGCCGGCTGGGCGAGGCCGTAGACCGTCGTCGGCACGACATCGACTGCCGAATAGGCATATTCGTCGATATGGCGCTTCGAATAGGCGATGCTGCCGAGCACCCCGAAGCTGTCGCCGAACTTCTTGGAAACCAGCGCGGAGAGGCGCGGATCGACGTTCTTGCGAATGTCGTTGTAGATGCCGCGCGCGGTGGCGGAGAGGACGAAGTCCTTTTTCTGGTCGAAGGGCTTGGGCGCCCGCAGATCGACCGTCGCGCCCAGCGAGCCCTCTTCCACGTCCGCCGACGTCGTCTTGCGTACGGCGAGCGACGAGAAAATCTCGGTCGGGAAGGTCACGAAGTCGAACGAGCGGCCGGTCGCGACGCCGCCGCGAATGTCGCTGCCGCTGACCTGCGACACGCCCTCCATGCCGTTGATCCGCACGCGGGTGAACTGCGCACCGAGGCCGCGGACCGAGATGTTGCGCCCTTCGCCGCCGTCCCCCCGGGAGAGTGCGACGCCGGGGATGCGCTGCATCGACTCCGCGAGGTTTGAATCGGGAAACTTGCCGATATCTTCGGCAACGATGCTGTCGATCGCGGCGGTCTCAGAGCGCTTCAGGTTGAGCGCGCTGTTGAGCGAGGCGCGGAAGCCGGTGACGACGATTTCGTTGTTCTGCGCGTCGTCCGTCTGCACCGGGGCGGGTTGCTCCGGTGCGGTCTGGGCGGCGGCGGAAGTTGCGATCAGCGCGGCGAGTGCGCTGCACGATGCGAACAAGGCGCGTTTGTGGCCACGAACGGTGTCCATATCCCCTCTCCCATTTCGCGCGCACCTGTGTCTAAGCGTTTCGGTGCGCGGGTGGTGTCGCCCCCATCTGCGGGTGTCCGACTGCAATACTGCGTAACAGGCGGCATCGTGTCTGGCAACTATGCCTGACCAATTTGCCAGATAGCGTTGTCAGGCCGATTCTCTGCCAGACAAGGCGCTTGCAAGTGGCCCGACCAAGTTTTACGCCTAGGCCATCAAGAGCTTTTCGCCGCAAGCCTTTGGGAAGCGGACGGGGCCACTTCGTGGATGAGGGGAGAGACTGTGGTTCGCACATTCGCATTGTTGGCCTTTGCCGCCCTGCCGGCAAGCACGCTTCCCCTCGCCGCGGCCCCGCCCGTCGGCACCGCGCCCGCCGCTGCGCCCTGGCGCGACCTCATGCCCAGGGCGGACCTCTCCGGGTGGCACCGCACCGGCGGCAACGCGACCTACGAAGTGGTGGGCGACGAACTGGTCGGCCGCGCGGTGATCGGCAAGGGCAATAGCTGGCTGGTCTCGGACCAGCTCTATGGCGACTTCATCGTCGAGTTCGACGCAAAGACCGACCCGTCGCTCAACTCGGGCATGATGATCCGCGGCCAGAGCCGGCCAGAGTACCGGAACGGCGTGGTGTTCGGCTATCAGGCCGAGATCGACCCCTCGCCGCGCGCGTGGAGCGCCGGCCTCTATGACGAGCAGCGCCGCCAATGGCTGTTCACGCTCGGCCGCAACGAGGCGGCGCGCAAGGCCTTCAAATCCGGCGACTGGAACCACTATCGCGTCGAGGCGATCGGCAACCGTATTCGCACCTTCCTCAATGGCGTCCCCGCCGCCGACATCGTCGACGATACCGATGCGCGCGGCTTCCTCGCCTTCCAGGTCCATGCCCTGCCCGATGACATCGCAGCCAAGGGGCCCGAGGTACGCTTCAAGGGCCTTCGGATCATCACCGACTCCCCTGCCCGCTATGCCCTGCCCGAGACCAAGGTGGAGCAGCAGGGCTGGCAATCGAACCAGCTGACCGCCGCCGAGCGCCGCGCCGGCTGGACCTTGCTGTGGGACGGCCGCACGTCGAAGGGCTGGCGCTCGGCCAAGGGCGGCGCCTTCCCCGCCAAGGGCTGGAGCATCGCCGACGGCATCCTGACCGTGGACAAGAATGGCGGCGACATCGCCACCGCCGCCAATTATCGCAATTTCGAGCTCTCGGTCGACTTCCGGCTGAGCGAGGGCGCCAATAGCGGCATCAAATACCTCCTGCCGCCGCTGCAGAATGGCGGCGTGTCCAATGTCGGCTTCGAATATCAGCTGCTCGACGACGCGCGGCACCCCGATGCCAAGATGGGCCGCGACGGCAACCGCACGCTTGCCTCGCTCTACGACCTGATCCCGGCGCGCAACCTTTCCGACCCGTCGAGCCCCGGCAAGCGCAACAACCCGCCGGGCGAGTGGAACCGCGCGACGATCCTGGTCCGCGGCAACCATGTCGAGCATTGGCTGAACGGCTTCAAGGTCGTCGAATATGAGCGTGGCTCGGACGCGCTCAAGGCGACAATCGCCGAGAGCAAGTTCGCCAAGGTCACCGGCTTCGGGACGTCCGCCGAGGGCGCGATCCTGCTGCAGGATCATGGCGACCGGGTCGATTTCCGCTCGATCAAGCTGCGCCGTTTCTGAGAAGTTCGCGCCGAACCGTTGCAATCACGACTATAAAGAACCGAGGGGAAGCTCTGCCATGTTC
>JAPJRE010000108.1 GCA_030824725.1 Sphingomonas sp. | reverse complement strand
CCGCGCCCCGCGCGGTTCAGGCCCGCCTGGGAGGCGGACCAGACTGACGCCGGGTTGGGGTGGGGCGGTGTCTCGCCGAGACCAACAAATGGTCTGGAATCCCTCCACCCCAGCCCCTCCTCCATGGAGGAGGGGCTGGTGGAAGGAACGCCCCCCGGCTGCCACAGCCCCAGCGCCGCCTCGCTCGGCCGCTGCACGCTGCGATGCCCGGCCGCATCGAGCGCCCGCCGCAACCCGCTGACGATCAGCCCCCGCGCCAGCGCCGGATCGCGGAAGCGGACCTCCGTCTTCGCAGGGTGCACGTTCACGTCGACCACCTCGGGCGGCACGTCGAGGAACAGCGCCACCACCGGATGCCGGTCGCGCGCGAGCATCTCGGCATAGGCGCCGCGCAGCGCGCCGACCAGCAGCCGGTCCTTCACCGGCCGACCGTTGACGAACAGATATTGGTGATCCGCCACCCCGCGATTGAACGTCGGGATGCTAGCGACCCCGCCGAGCACCAACCCTTCGCGCTCGAAGTCGATCGCCACGCTGTTCTCCTGCAGCGCCCGGTCGGTGAGCGCCGCCACCCGCGCCGGCCGGCTCTCGCCGCCCTGCACGCTCAGCACCCGGCGCCCGTCATGCTCGACCGAAAAGGCGATGTCCGGCCGCGCCATGGCAAGGCGCTTCATACCGTCGAGGCAGGCGGCATATTCCGCGCGGGTCGAGCGGAGGAACTTGCGCCGCGCCGGCACGCGCGCGAACAGCGCCTCCACGCGGACACGCGTGCCGGGCGGCAGCGCGGCAGGCCCTTCGGCCACGCGCGCGCCATTGTCGACGGTCAGCGACCAGCCCTCGGCACCGCGCACCCGGCTTTCCAGCGTCAGCTGCGCCACGCTGGCGATCGAAGGCAGCGCCTCGCCACGGAACCCCAGGGTCGCGACATATTCGATGTCGTCGGTCGGCAGTTTCGAGGTGGCGTGCCGCTCCAGCGCGAGCGCCATGTCGGCGGGCGCCATGCCGCAGCCATCGTCGATCACCTCGATCAACTCGATGCCGCCGCCGGCGAGCTTCACGGCGATCCGCTTCGCGCCGGCATCGATGGCGTTTTCGACCAGTTCCTTCAGCGCGCTGGCGGGACGTTCTACCACCTCGCCGGCTGCAATGCGGTTGACAAGATGTTCGGGGAGGCGGCGTATTGACATGGCATTCGCTGTAGCCCAAGCGACGGCCTCCCGCGACCCGCATCCGCACGACACCAGGCCGGATTTCCCGCCGTCCCGGAACGGGTTCGGGCCAAACATTTTGTGCGAGCAGCCGGACGGGGGGCGCCCGACCCGGCAGGACGGATCAATAGATGGCTTTCTCCCGCGTTTTCAAATTCATGTCCCACGACATGGCGATCGATCTGGGTACTGCGAATACCGTCGTGTATCTGCGCGGCCGCGGCATCGTGCTCAACGAGCCGTCGGTGGTGGCGGTCGAGACGCTGAACGGCGTGAAGAAGGTCAAGGCGGTCGGCGACGACGCCAAGCTGATGATGGGCAAGACGCCGGGCTCGATCGAGGCGATTCGCCCCTTACGCGACGGCGTGATCGCCGACATCGATGTCGCCGAGGAGATGATCAAGCACTTCATCCGCAAGGTGCATGGGCAGCGCCGCTTCATGCGCTGGCCGGAGATCGTGATTTGCGTGCCGTCGGGCTCCACCTCGGTTGAGCGCCGCGCGATCCGCGATGCCGCGTCGAACGCCGGCGCCAGCCAGGTGTGGCTGATCGAGGAGCCGATGGCCGCGGCGATCGGCGCCGACATGCCCGTCACCGAGCCGATCGGCTCGATGGTCGTCGACATCGGCGGCGGCACCACCGAAGTCGCGGTGCTCAGCCTGCGTGGCCTCGCCTATTCGACCTCGGTGCGCGTTGGCGGCGACAAGATGGACGAGGCAATCGTCTCGTACGTCCGCCGCAACCACAATCTGCTGATCGGCGAAGCCACTGCCGAGCGGATCAAGCAGGAAGTCGGCGTCGCCAAGCCGCCGGTCGACGGCATCGGCAAGACGATCCACATCAAGGGCCGCGACCTCGTCAACGGCGTGCCCAAGGAAATCCAGATCAACCAGGGCCAGATCGCCGAGGCGCTGTCCGAGCCGGTCAACACCATCGTCGAGGGCGTCCGCATCGCGCTGGAGAACACCGCGCCCGAGCTGGCCGCCGACATCGTCGACCAGGGCATCGTGCTCACCGGCGGCGGCGCGCTGCTCCACGGTCTGGACGAGGTGCTGCGCGACGAAACCGGCCTGCCGGTCACCGTCGCCGAGGATCCGCTGACCTGCGTGGCGCTCGGCACCGGCCGCGCGCTCGAGGATCCGATGTTCCGCGGCGTTCTCCTCCAGGTCTGACGAAAGGCCAACGGCGATGGCGCCGCCACGGAATCGGCGCCCGGGGTTTTCGCGACGGGCGCAATATGGGCTGTTCTTCGGCTATGTGGCGGCGATCGGCCTGTTGCTGATCGGCGGCGCGCTCGTGCTCGTCTCGCGCTACAACCCGCATCTGTTCGCGCCGCTACGCAGCACCCTCGCCGAGGTGACCACGCCGGTCTCCTCGGGCCTCGATACGGTGCGGCGCGGCGTGGGCAGCGTGCCGACGGCGATCGGCAGCTATTTCGGCGTGCGCGGCGAGAATGCGCGGCTCAAGCGCCAGATCGAGGCCGAGCATGCCGCGCTCCAGCGCGCGCTGGGCCTGGAACGCGAGAACCAGCGGCTGCGGCAATTGCTCAAGGTGCGCGACGCCACGCCGGATACGATCGTCGTCGCGCGGCTGGTCAATTCCTCCGCCTCCAGCACCCGCCGCTATGCGACGCTCAATGCCGGCAGCTGGCAGCGCGTCGGCCAGGGCCAGCCGGTGCGCGACGGCGCCGGCCTGATCGGCCAGGTGGTCGAGGCTGGACCCAATGCTTCGCGCGTGCTGCTGATCACCGATCCGGACAGCACCATCCCCGTCCGCCGGGCGAGCGACGGCCTTCCGGCCATCGTCACCGGCAAGGGCGACGGCACGCTCGACGTGCGCGCCGCCAATGCCGCAGCCAATCCCTTCCGGCCGGGCGACCTGCTCGTCACCTCGGGCACCGGCGGCGTGTTCCCGCCCAACGTGCCCCTCGGCAAGGTCAGTGCTATCGGCCGCGATTCCTCGGTGGTCACGCCCGCGAGCAACCCGGACATGGCCGATTTCGTGATGGTGCTGCGCGTGTTCCTGCCCGAGCCGGCGCCGCCGCCCCAGGCCTTCCCGACTCCCGCCGCGACGCCCAAGGCCAAGTGATGGCGCTCGACCTCCAGCCGCTGGGAGTGCCGCCGCCGCGCCCCCGGGCGCGCTGGCTGGCGCCGCTGTCGATCGCGCTCGCCTCGCTGGTGACGATCCTGCCGGTGGTCGCCACCGTGCCCTTTCTGCCGCCATTCGGCCTGCTGATGCTGCTCGGCTGGCGGCTGCTGCGGCCCGATGCGCTGCGCGTCTGGGCCGCCGCGCCGCTCGGGCTGTTCGACGATCTGCTCAGCGGCCAGCCCTTCGGCTCGGCGATGTTCCTGTGGATGGCATGCATGTTGATCATCGACGTGCTAGAGACGCGCATCGTGTGGCGCAATTTCTGGCAGGACTGGCTGATTGCCGCGGGCGCGACCGGCTTCGTGCTGATCGCGGGGCGCCTCCTCGCTTCGCCCATCTCGGCCAAGGTCGATGCCGCGCTGCTGCTCCAGGCGGGGGCTTCGGCGATGCTGTTCCCGCTCGCTTCGCGGCTGTGCGCCTGGCTCGACCGTGACGTGGTGAAGGCCTGAGCCATGGTGCGGATCACCGAAGCCGCCCAGACCTACAGCTTCTCCCGCCGCGCGGTGGTGCTCGGCGTGGCGCAGGGTGCCGTCGGCATGGTGCTCGCCGGCCGCATGGCCTGGCTGTCGGTGGTCGAGAACGAGCAATACAAGCTCAAGGCCGAGAGCAACCGCGTCAACAACACGCTGATCCCGCCGCGGCGGGGCTGGCTGCTCGATCGCAGCGGCAAGCCGCTCGCCAGCAACCGCACCGATTTCCGCGTCGACCTGATCCCCGATCGCATCGTCGACAAGGACAAGCTGCTCGCCGAACTCACCCGGCTGCTCAATCTCCCGCCCGAAGACCTCGCCCGGATCGAGACCGACCTCAAGCGCGCCGGCGGCTTCCGCCCGGTGCAGGTAGCGGAAAATCTCGACTGGGACCGCTTCGCCGCGGTGCTGGTGCGGCAACCCGAACTGCCCGGCGTCGCGCCGACGCGCGGCTATGCCCGGCATTACCCGCTAGGCGCCGGCGTCGGCCATCTGATCGGCTATGTCGGCTCGGCCTCAGCCGAGCAGTTCAAAGCCGACAAGGACCCGCTGCTCGTCACCCCCGGCTTCAAGCTGGGCAAGGACGGGCTCGAAAAGACGCTCGACAAGCGCCTGCGCGGCAAGCCCGGGGCCAAGCGCGTGGAAGTCACCGCGCACGGCCGGCCGGTGCGCGAACTCGAGACCCGCACGGACACGCCGGGCGAGAGCATCAAGCTCACCATCGACGCAGGGCTGCAGGAATATGTCGCGCGGCGGCTGGGCACCAATTCGGGCTCGGCGATCGTGATCGACGTGGCCTCGGGCGACATCCTGTCGATGGTGTCGATGCCGTCCTACGACCCCAACAGTTTCTCCGACGGTATCAGCCAGCTCGAATGGAAGATGCTGTCCGAGGACGACCATGTTCCCTTGATGAACAAGGTGCTGCAGGGCCTCTACCCGCCCGGCTCCACTGTCAAACCGCTGAACGGCCTCGCGCTGATGGCGGCGGGGGTGAGCCCCAACGAACGCGTGTTCTGCTCGGGCGCGCTGCGCGTCGGCAGCGGCGTGTTCCACTGCCACAAGAAAGGCGGGCACGGGCCGCTCGATCTGAAGAACGCGATCATGCAGAGCTGCGACATCTATTTTTACGAGATGATCCGCCGCGTCGGCTATGATGCGATCGCACCGATGGCGCGGATGCTGGGGCTCGGCCAGAAGTTCGACATGCCCTTCACCACCCAGCGGTACGGCACCGTGCCCGACAGCGCGTGGAAGCTGAAGAAATACCACCATCCCTGGACGGTGGCGGATTCGCTCAACGCCTCGATCGGCCAGGGCTATGTGCTGGCGAACCCGCTGCAGCTGGCGGTGATGGCCAGCCGGCTTGCCTCGGGCAAGATCCTGGTGCCGCGGCTGCTCGCCAACGGCCCCTCTGGCGCCCAGCAGCTGCCGGTCAGCACCGAGCATCTCGCGATCGTGCGCGAGGCGATGTACGGCGTGGTCAATGCCGGCGGCACCGGCGGCGCGGCGCGGATGTACGTGCCCGGGGTCGCCATCGCCGCGAAGACCGGCACCGCGCAGGTGCGGCGCATCACCATGGCGGAGCGCCGCACGGGCGTACTCAAAAACGCCGCGCTGCCGTTCAAGATGCGCGACCACGCGCTGTTCGTGTGCTTCGCCCCGCACGACAATCCGAAATATGCCGCCGGGATCGTCCTCGAGCATAACGGCCACACCGTCCGCAACCTCGACACGCCGCTGATCGGCCGGGACATCATGACCTATTTGTTCGATCGCGATCAGGCGATGAAGACACTGGCCGAAGTCGAGCCGACCTGGGGCGGCGACTATACGACGCGGATGGCGGCCCAGTCCGCTGCCTTCCGCGCGGCGCAGGCTGCCCCGCCCCCGCCCGCGCCCGAGGACACCGAGGAGGCCGCGAGCAGCCTCGCCGACCAGGCCGCCAACAGCACCGCCGATTCGACCAAGCGCGACGTCGCGCCCACCGGCAGCGTGGAGGGCGACTGATGGCGCGCCCCGGCAACGGCATCGTCCCCATGCAGGTCGCGCAGCTGCCGTGGAAGGTCCTCTTCCTCGTGCTCGCGATCGGCGGCTTCGGCCTGGTCGTGCTCTACTCCGCCGCCAATGGAAATATCCGCCCCTGGGCATTCAACCAGGGCACCCGCTTCTTCCTGTTTCTCGCGGTGGCGATCGGCATGTCGCGCATCCCGGTGCGCGTCCTGTCGCAATGGTCGCTCCCCATCTACGGCGCGCTGGTGGTCGCGCTGCTCGGCGTGGAGCTGCTCGGCAAGGTCGCGGGCGGCAGCCAGCGCTGGATCAGCCTGGGCGGCTTCCAGTTCCAGCCCTCCGAGCTGATGAAGCCGATGATCGTGCTCGCGCTCGCCCGCTTCTACGAGATGCTGCCGGCCAGCGAGACGCGCAAGTTCGTCGCGATCTGGCCCGCCTGCGTGCTGATCGGGGTGCCGGCGCTGCTCGTCATCATGCAGCCCGATCTCGGCACCGGGCTGATGATCACCGGCTGCGGCGTCATGGTGATGTTCCTGGCGGGCGTACCGCTGCGGCTGTTCATCGCGGGTGCGCTGGCGGTGGCGGTCGCGGCCCCCCTCGCCTTCAACTTCGTGCTGCACGATTACCAGCGCAACCGCGTGCTGATCTTCCTCGATCCCGAGCGCGACCCGCTCGGCACCGGCTATCACATCACCCAGTCCAAGATCGCGATCGGTTCGGGCGGCATCTTCGGCAAGGGCTTCCTCCAGGGCACCCAGAGCCATCTCGACTATCTCCCCGAGGGGCAGACCGACTTCGCACTGGCGACGATGATGGAGGAATGGGGCCTGGCCGGCGGCGTGTTCCTGATCATTGCGTTCGGAATGCTGATCGCCTGGGGCATCGGCGTCGGCATGCGCGCCAAGACGCGCTTCGGGCGGCTCACCGCGGCAGGGATCTCGGGCACGATGTTCCTCTATTGCTCGATCAACATGGCGATGGTGATCGGGCTGGCGCCGGTGGTGGGCGTGCCGCTGCCGCTGATCAGCTTCGGCGGCACCGCGGTGATGACCTTCATGCTGTGCCTGGGAATCCTGCTTTCGATCGACCGCGACGGCCGCACCAGGACGCGCTGGTGATTTTTTCATTTTTGGGGTTTACAAGCCGCGCGACGCGACGCTAAAGGCGCGCCTCCGAAGCGGCGGTGCCCCACCAAGGGCGCCATGCAGAAGCCGGATGGACACATAGCTCAGTTGGTAGAGCAGCTGACTCTTAATCAGCGGGTCCTTGGTTCGAGCCCAAGTGTGTCCACCACTTCCTCTTCTGCCCAGACGCCTTCCGGTATGGACACATAGCTCAGTTGGTAGAGCAGCTGACTCTTAATCAGCGGGTCCTAGGTTCGAGCCCTAGTGCGTCCACCATTTTTTCACAATATATCAAGTGTTTAAGTCACTTCTCAGATGTGGCTTTTGGTCGGCTTCCCGCGCTAGGTAGCTTTCTAGGTAGCAGGTAAAATTTTCGCACGTCCTAATGCGGCGCGCGCTTCGCCGTTGCCTATCGAACGCGATGGTATGTGGATTTCTGTGGAAGCGTGCGGATGGTAGCGGAGGAGGGACTCGAACCCCCGACACGCGGATTATGATTCCGCTCACTTTGCCCGCTTTCCAGCCATTTTTTGGCATCATGTTGCATCCATGTTGCAATGAACTGAAACTTATGGACGTTCCCGTTCGAATGCCATGTCATCAAGCAAGGCATTCATCCCGCCCTCATCAACAACCCATTTCTCATAGTCATTGATACGCCTCGCCTCATCATTGCGATGGCAAAACCGATAAATCGGCCCGCCTGCTTCGAATTTGACCTTTTCCCATTCTGCTTTCAGTAGCCATTGCGAATGGGCAATGAGAAGTTCGTCAGCGCGAATTAGAAGTCCTACATTCCCATCTGTTCGAATAAAGATTGAGCTAATCAATTTTAGGATGTTCTTATCGATCACACCCCACGGATTGAGCTGAAGCTGAATCTGAGAAGCTATGTGATTTATGCCTTCCATCTTATCAACTATTCGAGCCACTCTGTCACGCTCTTCACCTGGCAACGACAACTCAACAATTCGGAATTTGACCTGTGCGATCGCTGCTGAATAGGCGGCGAGATTGCCTCGCAACTTGTTTATCCATTTGGATCGCTCGACCGTGATCGTGTTCACATAGACTGCACGACCAGCAACGAGATAGGACGTTAAGGCACCGGCAAGTGCGCCAACGAGCGCAATAAATCCGACCGCTATTGACGCAGCTCCCGCACCTTCACCCAGCAAGTGATATAAATTCATTCACTGAACTCCTAGCCGAACAAATCCCGGCTCGCCTGCATCGCCAGCTCGGCATCTCGTTCCTGATCTGCTAGCAAATGCCCGTAGGTATCAAGCGTTAGCTGGATGCTCTCATGCCCGATCCAGACCTGCAATCGCTTCAAGTCAATCTTGCTGGCAATCCAGCCGCTCGCAGCTGCATGGCGCAACGAATGAAACCGATATTTCCCGGTAAGAATAGGCTCGCCTTCATCATCCAGCTTTGCCTGTCCATTCTTGTCTAGTTTAGGCACGCCCAGCCCTGCCTTCACCTGTAAGGGGAAGAACATACGGCGAAGCACGTTGTTGTGCCTGAGCGGCGTTCCAGCTTTGCTTGGGAACACCAGTCCGACCCTTGTCGGCTGGCAGCGCAGCTTCCACTTGGTCAGTTCAGCAACCAGTTCCGGCGGCATTGGGATCGTCCTGCGGCCCGCTTCGCTCTTGGGCGGTCCCAGAACGCCCCATTCATCAGCACGCTGGCGAATCGTCAGATTGCCTGCTTTCAGGCTCACATCACTCCAGCAAAGTCCGCGCAGTTCAGAAGACCGCAAGCCCATGGTGATAGCGGTCATGATGAAAGGCCGCTCATCCTCCGTTGCAGCTTGGATCATCTTTTTCAGGTCTTCACGCGCTGGCGGTTCAACCCGCTTGGCTTCGCGCTTTGCCCTGCTGATCTTTACGTCCGATGCGACATTCTGGCTGATCGCGCCAATCTGCATCGCATTGCTCAGGATCGCTGAAAGCCCGCGCAATATCTTGCTCGCCATTGATCGGGATTTCTCGGTCAGCAATTCCTGCCGCCATTCGACCACCTGGGCCTTTGTCAGCTGGGAAAGCTTCAGTTCTCCAAACTTGGGAACAATATGCAGCCGTGCCAGCTCGCGGTAACGCTTGGTCGTGCTGCGCTCCAGCCCTTCAGCATCGGCAGCCGCGATCCACAGATCAGCCGCAACCTTGATTGTGATGCTGTCCCGGTCGTGAGTATGCCTGCCTTGCCTGATTTCGTCTCTCGCGCGGTCAGCATAGGCTTCTGCCTCTTTCTTGGTCGAGAATTGTGGCCTGCTGCCGGTTTGGTGGACACCGAGATAAGCTCATTCAGGCTACCCCAGCTTCGCGTTCGAAGTCGATGGGACTGAGATAGCCCAGTGTCGAGTGACGCCGGGTCGGGTTGTAGAAGCATTCGATGTAGTCGAACACGTCCGCCTTCGCCTGAGCCCTCGTGCGGTAGACCTTCTTCCCGATCCGCTCGGTCTTGAGCGACGAGAAGAAGCTTTCCATGGCGGCATTATCCCAGACATTGCCGGACCGGCTCATCGAGCAGGTGACGCCATTGTCGGCCATCAGTCGCTGGAACTGCTCACTGGTATACTGGCTGCCCTGATCTGAGTGATGCAGCAGGGCGTCCGGCTTGCCGCGCCGCCAGATCGCCATGATCAGCGCGTCGGTAACGAGCTGGGCAGTCATGGTGTTGCTCATCGACCAGCCCACCACCCTGCGCGAGAACAGGTCGATGACGGCGGCAACGTAGAGCCATCCCTCCGCCGTCCAGATGTAGGTGAAGTCAGCCACCCACTTCTGGTTGGGCCTGTCGGCGGTGAACTGGCGATCCAGCACATTGCTGGCGATGACCGAGCGTTCGCCCTGATCCTTGGGTAGGCGGAATATCCGGCGGACACTTCAATCCTGCAGTGTCACTCGGCTTGGCCGTCGCCGGACGTTTCGCATGGAAGGATCTGGTTCCATACTGGGCGGCACAGGTCGTAGGGGCAGTTGCCGCTGCGGCTGTGCTTTACGCGATCGCTTCGGGGAAGCCGGGGTTTGAGGCCGGCGGTTTCGCCTCGAACGGTTTCGGCGATCTTTCACCTGGCGGATATTCGATGCAGTCTGCGCTGATCATCGAGGTCGTTCTGACCGCCGGATTCCTGATCGTTATTTTGGGTTCGACATCACGCGCGGTGCCCGGGGGATTTGCGCCAATCGCGATCGGTCTGGCGTTGACGCTCATTCATCTCATTTCGATCCCGGTGACAAATACGTCGGTCAATCCCGCGAGGTCGACAGGAGTGGCCTTGTTTGCCGAGACCGGAGCGACCGGTCAGCTATGGCTGTTCTGGCTGGCACCTCTGCTTGGCGGCGCAATCGGTGCAATTATCTGGCGCGTGGTTCTGGCACCGGAGGAATCGCTTGCCAATGTCGGGGGCGATGCCTGAGGGCTGCGCCGTCGGGGCTGTGCGCCCGGACGCCGTCGCCAGAAGCGGACAAGGACGCATCTACCTTGTGGAGGAGTCGCTGCTCGCAACGAGAACTCCCGCTGCAGCGAACTGGAAAATGGAGGTCAGAAATATGGGTTGGATTATTGCATTGATCGTTGGCGGAATTGCCGGTTGGCTGGCAAGCCTCGTTATGAACCGCGACGCCTCGATGGGCATCTTCTGGAACATCGTGGTGGGTTGCGTCGGGTCCGTGATTGGCAACCTGATTGCCGGTTTCGCCGGAATATCGGGATCGGTTCAGGAATTCTCGATCACAGGACTTGTCATCGCGGTCGTGGGCGCGATCGTCCTGCTGGTGACGTGCTCCCCAAAGCTCTACCAGTCATAACTGGAGTCCGGGGTTGGTATGGT
>JAPJRE010000107.1 GCA_030824725.1 Sphingomonas sp. | reverse complement strand
GGGTATCGGTTGGCTTGACCTGAACCGCGCCATTGAAGCCGATCCGCTCGCGCTGCTGGCGGAAATACTCGCGCGCCAGGAACGAGGCATAGCGGGCGTTGCCGAACGCAGTCTTCTCGGCGGCGGTCAGCGTGCTGATCGCCTTGCCGTTGATGGTTGCCGTCGGAGGCGCATCTGCCAGCAGTGCATCGCCAGTGCGATACCAATAGCTGGCGACGCCGGCGCGGGCGAGCTGCTGCTTGTCGTAGTTGCCGCCCAGCAGGATGCCGAAGGTGCCGGCGTCATTGTGCCAGCTGTACAGCGCCGAACCACGAACGCTGCCCTTTTCGACGCGACCATTATATTCGTAGCCGCCGGTCGCCGCGATGGTATTCGGCTTCAGATCCAGGGGCTTGCGCGTGATGACGTCGATGCTGGCGCCGATCGCGCCTTCCTGCAGCCGCGCTTCCGGCGTCTTGTAGACCACCGCTTGGCTGATGATCGACGGCGAGAGCAGCGAATAGTTGAAGGTGCGGCTCGAACGATCGGACGGATTGCCGCCCCAATCGGCCGAGGCGACCGAGTGGCCGTCGATGGTCAGGCGGTTGAGCGCGGGCTCCACGCCGGCGATCGACAGCTGCTCGCCTTCGCCGAACTGGTGATCGACGGTGATACCGGGCAAGCGTGACAGCGACTCCGCGACGTTCTTGTCGGGCATCTTGCCCACGTCTTCGGCGCTGAGCACTTCGACGATCGAATTTGCCTTGCGCTTGGTTTCGATCGAGTCCGCGATGCTTTTGCGGATGCCGGTGACGACGATTTCGGACTGGCCTTCGTCCGCCTGCGCGCCGGTCTGCGCGAGGCAGGGGCTGCATGGAAGCCGGTGATGGCGATCGCGGCAAGCGCCACGGAATTCAGCAATGGTACCTTGAACGTCATCATCTTTCCCTCACTCCCCAAAGATCAGTTCTTGCCGGCACCGTGCAGATTCGCTGCGGGCAGGACCCGCGTCGCCCCCGAAAGGTCGGTAACCGCATAGGTAAAGCCAGGCTGCAGCGCATAGGCGCCGACACGGCCGTGGCGGTCGATCGCGAGGAAACCGACCTGGGCGTCCTTCACTGCGTCGCCGCGCAACTTGGCGATGTGGAGCACGGCCTCGCGGCATGCGTCCATGGGGTGCATGCCCGCCCGCATCGACGAGACGACACGCGCCGAACCGGCGATCCGCGTCACTTCCTCGCCCACGCCGGTCGCGGTGGCGGCACCGACATCCGGCTCCACCATCAGGCCGCAGCCGGCCTGAGGCGAATCCCCCACGCGGCCGCGCAGCTTGAACGCCATGCCCGAGGTGGTGCACGCACCAGCCAGCCGGCCATTGGCATCACAGGCAACAATACCAATGGTGTCGTGGTCCAGCGCCGAACCGCGCTGGTTCTCGATATTGGCAATCGGCTTGTACTTCGCGGTCTTCAGCCATTCGCGCCACGCCGCTTCCGCCTCGGGCGTGAGCAGGCGCGTCCTGGGAAAGCCCTGTTCAAGCGCGAACTGGCGCGCGCCTTCCCCGACCAGGAAGGTGTGCGGCGTCTTTTCCATGACGCGCCGCGCGACCGAGATCGGGTGGAGAATGTCTTCCAGCGCGGCAACGGCGCCGACATGGCCGCGATCGTCCATGATGATCGCATCCAGCGTCACATGCCCGTCGCGGTCCGGATAGCCGCCCAGGCCCACCGAGTGGTTCTCGGTATCCGCCTCGGGCACCCAGCCGCCGGCTTCCACCGCGTCGATCAGCGAGCCGGTCTTTTTCCACTGGGCGTAGGCGGCCGCGTTGGCGGCGGCGCCGAAGTCCCAGGTTGAAACGATCAGCGCGCGCGGTGCTTCAGCACGTGCCAGGGCGGCCGTGGCGGGCAGCGCAGCGGCGCCCGCAAGACCCAGTTTCAATGCTTCGCGTCGATCCAGTCCCATCGATGCATCCCCATCTGGCGCGAGCGCGCCATGCTCCTTGGTGAAAGCGGCGCGTCATATGTCTGTCACCGCTTGGAAGGGATGCTGTCATAGGTCCCATCGGCATACAATACCAAATAAAGAAACTGGTTTTATATATGGCAGTGGTTGGTCTCATCCGTCACGTTTTCCGGGCAGATTGTTGCCGAAACGCAACGGGCCGGAGTGCGGCACCCGCGCTCCGGCCCGTCTCGGACGCTTGGAATAGACTCAGCGCGGGGCAGTGAAGCCGCCGATCTCGGCAATGGCGAGCTTGGGCTCGGGCAGCGCGGTCTCGGCGAAGCGGAGGCGCAGATAGCGGGCCGAGCGCGCCTGCGCAAAGCCGATGCGCTGGGTGGAAAGCGCATAGGCGATGTTGCTGAACTCACCGCCCGCGGCAGGCTGCCAGGCCTTGCCGTCCATGCTGACCTCGGCAGCATAGCCCTTGGGCGGGGCGGCATCGGTCATCACGTGACGCGACGGCGTGAGGCTGAAGCCGGCCAGCGCGGTCTCTCTCGCGAGATCGATGGTCACCTCCACCGGCGCGCCGGGCTTGGGGGCGGGTACCGTCCAGATCGTGCCGGGATCGCGATCGAGCAGCTTCTCGGCCCCCGTACCGGTCGCGGCGACGATCTTCCAGGCGCGCGTGTCGATCACCGTCGGGTCCGACGAGACGATCGGTGCGACCGGCACCGGCGCCACCGAACGGAACAGCGCGAATTCGCTGATCGCAGGGCAGGCGGGCGCCTCCAGGATGCGCAGCCGCACGCGGCGCGGCGCGATCGGCCGGGGCAGGCGCAGGATGCGCTGGGCCGAGATGCATTCCTTCTCGGCGAGCTGCTGCCAGGTGCCGTCGATCTCGGCATCCACCGCGAACCGCGTCACGCGGACGCCGAGCGGCAGATATTCACGCAGCCGGATCACGTCGAAGCGGGTGCCGGGCTTTAAGTCGAGCGTCAGCGTCGGCGTCGTCGTGCCGTCGGGCGTGGTCCAATAGGTCTCGCGATTGCCGTCGAGCACGCGCGACGCCGCGAAGGCCGCGCCGCGGGTGGCGCTGGCATGGGCGACCGCACCCTTGGCGAGATCCGTCGCGAAGGTGGCGCGGATCGCGTCGCCGAAGCTCTTGAGGATCTTCACGTCCTGGTCGGCGATGCGGCCGCGGCGATCGGGGGGCAGGTTGAGGTTCAGATTGGTGCCGCGCCCGACCGACTCGTCGTAGAGCTGCACCAGCCGTTCGGGGCTCTTCACCCGCGAATCCTCGTCGGCATGGTAGAACCAGCCCGGCCGGATCGAGACGTCGGTTTCCGCCGGCCACCAGAGCGCGCCGCCGCGTACGCCCGAATTTCCTTCGCTCTGGACGTACGGGTGGTTGGGCATGGTTGGCCAGCAGGGATCGCCCGCCACGCCGTCCTCATTGCCCACCCAGCGGATGTCGGCGCCCAGCGGATCGAAGGTGCAGGCATCGGGCTGGAGCTGGTGGACCAGCGCCACGATCGACGGCCAGTTATAATAGGCCGGGGCGTCGATCTTCCGCGTCTCGCGCGCGCCGCCATAATAGCCGTCGCCGCCATTGGCGCCGTCGAACCACACTTCGAACAGCGAACCGTACTGGGTGCAAAGCTCGGTCAGCTGCGCGCGGTAATAGGCAATGTAGGCGGGCCGGCCGTACTCGGGATGGTTGCGGTCCCAAGGCGAGAGATAGACGCCGAAGGGCAGCCCGGCGCGCTTGCACGCATCCGACATCTCGCGGACGAGATCGCCCTGGCCATTCTTGTAGGGGCTGTTGCGGATGCAGTGTTCGGTCAGCTTGGTCGGCCAGAGGCAGAAGCCGTCATGGTGCTTGCACACCAGGATCAGGCCCTTCAGCCCGCCCGCCTTGGCCGCCGCGACGATCTGGTCGGCGTTGAAGTCGCTGGGGTTGAAGGTCTTGGGATCCTCGTCGCCATAGCCCCATTCCTTGTCGGTGAAGGTGTTCACCGAGAAGTGGATGAAGGCATATTGCTCGCGCTGGTGCCACTTCCACTGGCGGGCCGAGGGCGTGGCGCCATAGGGCTTGGGTGTGGGCGTCCTGGCGGCGGCGCCGGTCGCGGCATGGGCGAGCGCCGGGGTGGCGATGCCGGCGGCGACGAGCGCGCGGCGGGAAAGGGTCGTCATTTGCGTTCTCCGGAGAGGGGTTCGGGGATGAGCCAGGTCTCGGCGACCTGATGGCCACGGCCGCTGCCGCCCATGCCGGCAGGCCGCGTCCAGGCGAGATCGAGCGTGCCGCCGCGCGTGGCGGCAGCGGGGATAGGGATGTCCACCGTCATCGGGTTGGTCTTGCGATCGAGCGGCGAGTGAAGCTCGATGCTGCCATTGGCGACCAGTCGCATCGGCAGCCAATAGTCCTCGCCGGCATAGGTGGCGACGAGGCGGTAGCGGCGTTTGGGGTCGAGCCCGGTATAGTGGAGCCGCAGCGGGGCGTCGTACAGGCTTTCGGCATAGCTGATCCACGACATCCGCCAGCCCTGGTTCGGCGTGCGATCAGCGATGCCTTCCACGGCGCCGTGGAAGCGCAGTGGATCGGCGATGGCGCTGCTGCCGCGGACGAGGTGGGGCGCGTTCCACGGGTCGCCGAGATCGTCGTAGAGCGCGCCTTCCTTCGCGCGGGCGTAGTCCGCGAGCTGCGCCGGGGTGCGGGTGGCGAGCTGGCGTTCGATCCAGACGCGGTCGTTGAGATCGACATCGACGCGGTCGAGATTGGCGCCGCGCTCGACAGTGGAAGCGCCGTACAGCTTCACGCTGAGCTGGAGCCGCGCGCCTTGCCACAGCCGCTCGGCGAGCGTGAACAGGCGGGTGCGCAGCGCAGGTACGGGCGCCGGATCGGCTTCCACCAGCCTTGCGCGTGCCGTTGCGGCATGGGGGGCGGCAAGGGCGGCGGTCTCGCGGGCGCGGGCGGCGATCAGGCGGTGGCGGACGATCGCGTCGTACACCGCGCGGTAGCGGAGCGCGTCGATCCGCCAATCGGCCCAGGCGGCGGGCTTGAGGCCGTCGATCAGCGCCAGCGTCGCATCGATGCTGGCGTTCTTGGAGGGATCGCCCATCCAATTGTCCTCGAGCGCGAACAACGCCTTAGCTGCTGCCGGGTCGCCGATGAAATCGGCGGCATAATCCCGCGCGAAGGCTTCGGGCGTGGTTTGTGGATCCCAGCCGAGGCGGAACCAGAGGAACTGGTTTGCATCGTCGTTCACGCCCTCGGAATAAGTGACGAAGCCGCTGCTGCCCGGATCGAGATGGCGGAACAGCGACGTCATCGCGCGCGGGCGCGGGTTGATCGGCTCGCGGCCCTCGGTGAGCGCGAAGGCGGGGCTCCAGCGATCGACCGGCACCTGCGCGTGCATGGTGTGGGCGATGTCGGGATAGAGTAGCAGCTGATAGCCGGCGGGCAGATGGCGCTGCTGGACGACGAGCGGGTCTCGCGTCTGGGGCCCGGCGAAGATCCCGGTTAGCCAGCGCGGGCGGCGCGCAAGTTGGGTGTAGAAGGCGTCGAGCCCCGCCGCGTCGAAGCCTTGGGTGGAAATCCAGACACTGGCGGCCGGGTTGCGCGCGCGCAGGGCTGCCGCCTCGTCGGCGACCAACGCGAAAAGCCGTTCGGGCGCCGCATGGCCGGGGTCGCCGCCGGGGACGTAGAGCGCATCCACCTGTGGCAGTTCGCCGAGCAGCGCGCGGAAGCGGGCGAGTTCCGCCTCGCGCTCGGCCTGCGTCTCATAGTCGTGCAGATTGGGATAATAGAGCGCGAAGTCGATGCCGAGGCGATGCGCGATGTCGCCGATCCCGCGCAGCGTCTCCAGCGGCGGTGCGGGGAAGAGCGGGCTGGTGGCATCGTCGTCGGAGACCGGCGCGATGACCTGGACGCCGCTGGCGCCCCACAGAGCGAAATCCTCGATCCGGCGGCGGAACATCGCCAGCGTCCAGGCATCGTAGCTGTTGTTCTTGGCGCGATAGCCGATCTGGGTGAGCCGCACGGGTCGCGCCGGCGCGCTGTCGTAGCGCAGCGGCCGCGCACCGGTCCGCAGATACCAGCCCGCGCCATAGACCAGCCCGCGCGTGCCCTGCGCGGTGATCACCAGCGTGTCGCCGATCCGGCGGACGGCAAAACCTTCGCGCGGTAGGTGCTGCGGTGCGACCTTGCGCCATGCCGCGCGGCGGGAAGCGGGAAGGGCGGCCTCGACGCTGTCCTGCGGCGCCAGCAATACCCGGGCGCACGGTGCGCGCCGCTCCTCCAGCCGCGCGCGCAGCAGGTCGGCCGCCACCGTGCCGCCGGCACCGGCGGCGACGCAAGGCGCCGTCGACAGGAGCGCGGCGGCGAGCAGCATCAGGCGGGCGTGCGGCCGTTGGACGGCGGTCGATCGGCGAGCGCGCGCCCGAACGCGGGGTTCGGCTTAGCCGCCATGGTGAAGCGCAGCGTGCCACCCTTCACCAGATCGGCGTGCGCGATCCAGCTTTTGGTCCACGGCCTGCCGTTCCACGTCACCGCCGCGATGTACGGCGTGTCGGCGCGGTTGCCCGGCGCCTCGACCACCAGCCTGCGGCCCTTGCCGACCGTCACCTCGGCCCGCTCGAACAGCGGCGAGCCGAACACATAAGCCGCCTCGACCGGGTCGACCGGATAGAAGCCCAGCGCCGAGAAGACGAACCACGCGCTCATCTGGCCGCAATCGTCGTTGCCGATGATGCCGTCGGGATCGTTCTTGTACATCTCGGTGCACAGTCGCCGCACCATCGCCTGCGTCTTCCAGGGCGCACCGACATAGGCGTAGAGATAGGGCGCGTGCTGGTCGGGCTCGTTGCCGTGCGCATATTGGCCGACCAGCCCCGAAATGTCCGGCGGCGCGTTGTCGGGGAGCGTCGAGGGGGCGTTGAACAGCGCGTCGAGCTTCGCCTCGAACTTCGCGTCGCCGCCCATGTGCCGGATCAGACCGTAGACGTCGTGCTGGTTGAGGAAGGTCGCCTGCCAGCCATTCGCCTCGGTATAGTCGCGCCACCAGGGCTTGGGCATATGGCCGAGCTGGACCGGATCATAGGGCGTCCACCAGCTGCCGTCGGCGAAGCGCGGGCGCGCGAAGCCGATGCTGCCGTCGATCACGTTGCGCCAGTTGCCCGAACGCGTGCGCAGCCGCTCGGCATCGCCCTTTTCGCCGATCGCGGCGGCGAGATGCGACGACGCCCAGTCGTCATAGGCATATTCCTGCGTCCGGCTGACGCTCTCGAACCATTTGTCCGCAGGCACATAGCCCATGCGATCGTAGAGATCGCGGCCCTTGCTGTTGTCCTTGTCGGGCGCGGTGAAATCGAAGCTGCGGCGGCGGATCGCGGGCCAGGCGGCGGCATAATCGGCCTCGATGCCCTTGGCCTGTGCCTCGGCCAGCGGCACGACGCCGTGCCAACCGATCATCGTGCCAGTTTCCTTGCCCTGGAGCGGCCAGACCAGCGGGCCATAGGGCGACTGCGCGGTCTGGCGGATCATGTCATCGACCAGAGACTTGGTACGATCCGGCGCGATCAGGGTGAGGAGCGGGTGGAGGGCCCGATAGGTGTCCCACAGCGAATAAGTGCTGTAGGCCGCGCCGCCCTTGGGCACGCTGTGAAGCTGCCCGTCCATGCCGAGATAGCGGCCGTCGACGTCGGAAAACAGCGTCGGCGCGAGCTGGGCGTGGTACAGCGAGGTGCTGAGGATCGTGCGCTGGTCCGCGGTGCCGCCCTCGACCTTGACGGCGTCGAGCGCTGGTTGCCACCGGACGGTGGCATCGCGGCGGGTGCGGTCGAAGTCCCAATGTCCCGCCTCGGTGACGAGATTGGCGCGGGCACCGGCGACATCGACGCCCGAAATCCCGCAACGCACGAGAATCGGGGCGTTTCCTGCGTCCGCATAGTGCAGGACGGCCTTGAGTCGCCGGCCAGTGACCTTGCGGCTGCCGGCGGGCTGCTCGGCATCGTCGTCGGCGTAGAAGGTGATGCGATCGGGCTGGCGCGAGAGCTGGAGTGCGAAGAAGATCTTGCGGCCCTTGGCCCAGCGGAAGACTTGTCGCCGGCCGGTGATCGTGCCGTCGGCCTCGACTTCCATCAACGCGTCGGCGATCAGCGGCGGGCTGTCCGAGCTGTCGAGTACCAGGTGCGACAGATCGAGCAGGATGTGCCCGGCGCCGGCCGGGAATGTGTAGCGATGCCAACCAGTTCGTTCGGTAACGGTGAGTTCCGCACGTACGCCGTTGTCGAGCGCGACGTGGTAGTAACCAGGCTCGGCATGCTCGTCATGATAACGCTGGCGATAGCCGGTCTCGGGCTTCTCGCGCGTGCCTGGCTCCAGGACCACCGGTCCCCGGGCGGGGACGACGAGCAGGTCGAGCATGTCACCGATGCCGGTGCCTGACAAATGGGTGTGCGAGAAGCCCAGGATCGAGCCATCCGGGTGATAATAGCCCGAACAGGTCTCCCAACGCTCGACTCCGGTGTCCGGACTCAGCTGGACCATGCCGAACGGCAGGGTGGCACCGGGATAGGTGTGACCCGTGCCGCCGGTGCCGATAAACAGATTTGGTGCAGTGCGGCGGAGCGATGTCGCCGTAGCGGGACAAGAAACGGCAGCGGCAAGCCCGATCGCGCTGGTACCGAGCAACTGGCGGCGGGAGAGAATCACAGCGTTTCCTGAAGCAGCTTGGGTTGGACGGCGGCGAGGTGGACCAGCAGCTCGCCGAACAGGCCATTGGCCCAGGCGAACCAGTCCCGGGTGAACTTGGATGGGTCATCCTGATTCACGGCCTCATGGATGAAGCCGGTGCCCGCGTCGCTATTGCTAAGCATTTGCAGGATATTGCGAAGCGTTCTCACATCGTCATCATGGCTGAAAGCGCGCATGATCAACGACATCGGCCAGACCTGCCCGAGCCCCACATGCGGCCCGCCAATGCCTTCGACCACCTTGCCGCGCGACCAATAGGGGTTGGCCTCGCTCCAGGCCGCGGCAGCGGTGCGTTGCCAAAGCGGTTCGTTGCGATCGAAGCAGCGGAGATAGGCGAGGCTCGACAAAGACGGCACATTCGCGTCGTCCATGAAGATCGCGTTGCCGAAACCATCGACCTCATAGGCGATCACCTCGCGCCCGTCGCGCAATTTCATGGTGCCATAGTCGCGCAAGGCAGCCGCAATTTCACCGGCCAGCGACATTGCATCGTTCGCAAGCGCGGAATCCCGGCGCGTTTCTTTCGCGAGTGCAGCAAGCTCGCGCAGTACCGTCACTGCGAAGTGATTCGACGGAACGAGGAACGGGTAGACGCAGGCGTCGTCCGAAGGGCGGAATCCGGAATGAATCAGCCCGACGGGACGCGTCGGCGCGCCATAGCCGTCGAGCATCAGCGTTTCGGTGGGACGATCGCTGGTGCGCGTGAAGCGATAGGGGCCCGGTCCGTTCTTGCGCTGCTGCTCGCGGAAGGTGCGGAGGATCGTCCGCGCGGACTCCGCCCAGGTGGCGTCGAACGGCGTCGTGTCGCCTGTCGCCTTCCAATAATCATGTGCCAATCGAATGGGATAGCAGAGGCTGTCGATCTCCCACTTCCGCTCGGCGACGCCCGGCTTCATCTCCGTATGGTCGTGCAGCGCCCAGCCCAGCTTGGTGCGGGCGGTCGGATCCTCGAGGAACGCATTGGCATAGGGATCGAGCAGGATGCAGCGCGCCTGGCGGGCGATCAGACCCTGATAGAGGCGGCGCAGATCGGCATCTTCCCTGGCGAGGTGCAGATAGGGCCGCACCTGCGCCGAGCTGTCGCGCAGCCAAAGCGCGTCGATGTCGCCGGTGATGACGAAGGCGTCGGGCTTGCCGTCCACCACGCCCATCTTCACCGTGGTGTCGAGCGTGTTGGGATAGCAGTTGGCGAACATCCAGCGCAGCTTGGGATCGGCGATCTTGCTGGAAACGCGGGCGATTTCGCGCTCGACTGCCTTGCTGACGAAACGACGTTCGGCAGGCGCGGGGCGCTTGCTGACGAAGTTCGGCTTGTCCGCGGCGAAGGCGGGGGTGGCGGCGAGCGCGAGGCCCGAGCCGAGCAGCGTGCGGCGGTCGATCCTTTTGGCGATCATTTCGGCAACTCCTGTGCTTCGCCGTTGAGAGTGAATTCGGCCCATTGGCCGGCGCCGTCGCCCGGCTGGCCGCCGCCGATCCACATGCGATAGGTGCCCGGCAGCACCCGGCGGGTGCCGTCGCGCGCGACGCTGCTGATGCTGCGCGGATCGAGCGTAAACGACAGGCTGGCCGATTTGCCGGGCGCGAGCGACGCGCGCTGGAAGCCGGCGAGCTGGCGCTGGAGCACCGGCGTGGTGAACCCGCCTGGTTTGCCTGCATCCGGCGTGACGACATAGACCTGCGCCACTTCCTCACCGCTGCGGTTGCCCGCATTGGTGAGCCTGGCGCTGACCTGCACCGGCTGGCCGAGGCCGGCCGCCTTCACCGCAACGCTGTCATAGGCGAACTTGGTGTAGCTGAGGCCATGGCCGAAGCCCCAGAGCGGCTTGCCGGTGAAGTAGCGATAGGTGCGCTCCTTCATCCCGTAATCGACGAAGGCCGGGAGATCATCGACCGAGGCGTAGAAGGTCAGCGGCAGGCGGCCCGAGGGATTGTTCTTGCCCGCCAGCGTCTCGGCGATCGCGGTGCCGCCTTCTTCGCCCGGATACCAGGCTTCGAGGATCGCGTCCGCGAGGCTCGGATCGACCGCCACCGCGCTGCCGCTGGTGAGGACCAGGACCAGCGGCTTGCCGGTCTTGCGCAGCGCCTTGAGCAGTTCCAGCTGCGGGCGGGGCAGCGCGATGTCGGTCCGGTCGCCGCCG
>JAPJRE010000106.1 GCA_030824725.1 Sphingomonas sp. | reverse complement strand
CTCAGATATTTGAAGCTATAGTCGACCGGCGCCGGCCGGCCGAGCGGCAGGGACGAGACGCGCGTTTCCGGCGCGCTGATCCTGCCGTCGCCGTTCATGTCGACGCTGACCGTGCCGTTGCGGCCGTCGCCGAGATCGGCGCCGACCATCCAGCCCCGGGCGCTGCCGGTATCGTAGCGCAGGCTGCCGCCGATCGCGAGCTTGCCGAAATGGTAGTTGACCGAGGCATAGGGGGCAAAGAAGCTGTAGTCGACGTCGAACGAGCGGCGCAGGCGCGGCCCGTTGCGGCTATAGGCATAGATGCCGTCCTGCGTCTGGGCGACGCCCGCGGCGCTGGTGAGGTTGACCAGCGCGCCGCGGCCACCGCCGACCACATCGGTCACCATCGAGATCTGCAGCGCCTCGACGGCGATCGTCTGCGTCGCGACATAGACGCCGCCGGTGACGGTGAGGTCGCCCTCGCCGAGCTTCCAGACGCGGGTGCCACGGAAATCATTGGCGAAATGATCGCCATTGCGCAGATTATAGGTGTTGACGAAGAAATTGGCGAGCAAGCCGTTCCCGTTCGCATTGGCCGGCACCGGCTTGCCGGCATCGGGGCCGGTCGCGTAGGTGGCGGTGGCCCCGGTGCCCGCCAGCGAGGCGGCGAGCGTGGCGAGCGGCGCGACGGTGCTGGGGAAGCCGCGCAGGAATTCGCCCGAGGTGTTGGCGTAGCGCATCCGGTTCGTCAGCGTCCAGCCGCCGAGATCGAACTGTGCCTCAAGCCCCACCGACCTGGACTGCGGGTTCTGGCCGTTCTTGACCGGATAGCGGGCGATCTGGTTGTTGCCGTCGAGCGTGATCATCGCGCTGACGTTCGGCGAGAACATCGTGTCCTTGAGAATGTCGAAGCCCGCGATGTTGCCGATCACCGGCTTGTCGTTGGTGCCGGTGATGGTCACCGGATAGGTGGCGTAGCTGGGCGCGCGATCGTCGAGCAGCTTGGCATAGGCGCGGATATAGCCGTTCGAAAACGTTTTGGTGACGTTGAGCTTGATCTGGCCGCCCTTGAACGAGGTCATGCCGGTTTCGCGCGGGCCTTCGCCGACGCGATAGAAGCCGCCGACATGGAAGCGCAGGCTGTCGCTCAGCTTCGCGCCATAATCGAAGTCGACGCGCTTGAGATCATAGTCGAGCCCGGCCGTGACCTGGATCGCGCCGCCCTCGACCTCGCCGGTCTTCGAGATGAGGTTGATCAGGCCGCCGGGCGACCCGGTGGCGAAGGTGGAGGCGGAGCCGCCGCGGATCGTTTCGATCTGGCCGATCGTGAAGTCGGCGCGGACGAAGGAATCGCCCGCCATGTTGAAGATGTCGTTGAACTCGACGACCGGCAGGCCGTCCTCCTCGATCTGGACGTATTTGGAGCCGCCCGAACCGATCGGCAGGCCGCGCACGGTATAGTTGTTGTTGCCCTCGCTGATCCCGTTCTCGACGCGGATGCCGGCCATGGTGCGCAGGATGTCGGCGAGCCCGACCGGGCCCAGCTTCTGCGCTTCGGTGCCCTTGAGCGAACTGGTGGAGGTGGCGCTGTCCAGACGGTCGCGGCCCTTGGCGACGCCGGTGGAGAAGACCTCCTTTTCGGCAGCGGGCTGCGATTCCTGCGGCGTGGCCGCATCGACCGGACCTGCCTTGGTCTGGGCCAGGGCATGTGTGGAAACCGAAGTCGTTGCGATCAACGTCAACAGCAGCGCTGAAATCTTCACCGGTGCACCCTTTATTCGTTGCGATTGCGATCTCTCTTGCTGCCCTTATAGGGGGCTGGCGGCAGGTGTTGGTTGCGCCAGGGTGCGGTTTATCGTGCAATTATCGTAATTTAGGTAGTTTACCGGAGTGTGCCGATGGGCGTCTTTCGGCCCGCCCGACATAGCTGTGATCGAATAAAGTCGTTGCGTTGATTGTCCTTGTCCGGCGCTTTGAAGAAGAAGCGCGCGGATGTTCTCGCGGTCGATTATGTGGCGACCGGGCCGGTGCTGCATCCGCAACGCGGCTGGGCCGCGCGCGGCACCGATGGTGCGGCAACGCAGAAACCCGGCCGCTGGGAAGCGACCGGGCATGTGGGTTCCTCGGCGGGGTGCGAAGACCTAGAAGTTGACGCGTACCCAGGCGGCCAGCGTGCGGCCCTGCACCGATCGCGCTCAGCCGATGCCGGTGGTGGGCATCGTCGCCTGGCGGATGTCCAGGAAGCCTCTGGCGTTGAACAGGTTGGTGCCGGTCAGCGCGCCGTCGATCGCCTTGGTCGGATGCAGGCTCACGAAGCCGCCAACGGTGGTGAAGCCGGGCATCTTCAGCTGGTTGACGTCCTGCGCATAACTGCTGGTGACCGTCACCACGCTTGCGCCGATCGTGGCATAGCGGGTGTCGACCTGCGGCGTCGCCTGCAGCGTCCAGGCAGGCCGCGCACGGTGTGGTTGTTGTTGCCCTCGCTGATGCCGTTCTCGACCCGGATGCCGGCCATGATGCGCAGGATGTGGGCGAGGCCCATCGGCCCCGGCGTCTGCGCTTCGCTGGCCTTGAGCAAACCGGTGGGGGGCGCTGTCGAGTCGGTCGCGGCCCTTGGCGACGCCGGTGAAGAGACTTCCTGTTCGGCGGCGGGTTGCGCTTCCGCGCGCACGGCGGCGCGCTCCATACCCAACTTCGTCTGTGCCAATGCCTGGCTGGATACGGCAATTGCTGCGAAGAACGTTAGTAATAAATCGATATCGTCATCAATTCACCCTTTTATGCTGTCGAATTGGACCTAACGTAATTTCTCTCAATGCAGTGAAGGGGGCGATATTGTGCGGCAATAGATAAATAAGATCTATGAATATTACCTTGGACACTTTCCCGGAAATCGTGCCTGGGACGGTGGGTGATTGCTGGGGTGATGACTGCTTGTCAAAGGAGTTACGTTTTTCCCATGGTTTGGGCAGCGATGTGGAGAAGGTGCGCGCCAAACCGGCAGCAGGCATGCGCCATCCTGTCGTTGCGATCCGGAAACATTTTGTGACGCGAAAAGCGCAGCCACAGGGTATTTCCAACTTGCCCAGCAACTTGCTTGACATGCTTCTGCAACAAATTGTTAACTATGCTGCGGCGCGACAGGCTGCGCTCTAATGGGGGAATACCATGACCATCCAGAAGACCATGCGAACGTGGATAGCGTGCGGCGTCGCCGCGCTGGCCCTGATCGGCAGCGCTGCACCGGCGCAGGCGCAGCTGAAGATCAATCTCATCGACAAGGGCGGCGTCACCGGCAGCCAAGCCGAAATGGGCTTCAAGATCGCTGCAGGCTATTGGGAAAGCGTCATTTCGACCAATGTGACGGTGAATCTGGGTGTCGGGTATAGCGCGCTTGCGCCCAATGTGATCGGATCGACCCGCAGCAGCACCTACAGCGTGGCCACCGAAGACGTCATCGCCTCCCTGAAGGCGGGCGCCTATTCGGCGCTCGACATGGCGGCGATCCTGCCGACGCTGTCGTCGACGACGGTTCTGGACCCCAGTTTCGGGCCGCTCCACGGCATCTCGATGGTCCGCAACGCGCCCAAGACGGGTACCCTCGGCATCGACCTCACCAAGTCGATCTATGACGACAGCATCACCCGCAACAATGTGCGCCTGGGCGTCACCGAAGCCAATCTGAAGGCGCTGGGCTATACCGGCTTCGATGACAGCACCGATGCCGACGTGACCTTCAGTTCGGAGTTCCGCTTCGACTTCAATCCGCTGAACGGGATCAAGGCGAACCAGATGGATTTCGTCGGCGTCGCCATCCACGAAATCGGGCATGCGCTCGGCTTCACCAGCGGCGTGGACACCTATGATTATTATGCCGGCAGCGGCCCGGGTGCCGCCATCGGCAATGTCAACAACTTCAATGGTGTCACCACCGGATCGGTCCTGGACCTGTTCCGCTACAGCAGCGATCCGCGCGGCGTCGCCCCCGGCGACGGGCCGGTGCTGGACTGGTCGGTCGGCACCGCTTCCTACTTCTCGATCGACGGCGGCCAGACGCAGTTCAACGGCCGTTCGGACATGTCGACGGGCTATTATAACGGCGATGGCCGCCAGGCATCGCACTTCAAGGATACCGCAAGCTCGGCTGGCGGCTGCAACGGCTACAACCAGATCGGCGTGATGGACCCGACCTTCTGCTACGGCGAAATGGGAGTGATCTCGGCGGTCGATCTCGCCGCGTTCGACGCGATCGGCTGGGACCTGAACTTCGACGTGCTGGCCAATCGCGATTACACCATCAACACCCGCGACATCTATCTGGACGCGGTGCCGGAGCCGATGACCTGGGCGACGATGCTGTTCGGGTTCGGCATGGCCGGCGCGATGCTGCGCCGTCGCCAGCGGCAGCAGGTGGTGCGCGTCGCCTGACGAACCGACGCGTGATGCGAGAGGCCGGGCGGGCAACCGCCCGGCCTCTTCGCATTTTACGGTTTTCTAAGCCCGCGCTGCCATGGTCCGCCTTCTCCGCCGCTTCCGGCGAAGCAGCATCTGGGGAAAGGACCATGCAGCGCCTGCCGCTGATCGCGTCCCAGCCGCCGCGGCTTAGCATGATAACCGACCAGTTCCGCGCCATTGAGGCGAGCGGCACCTATTCGAACGGCGGCGCGGTGGTGCGCGGGTTCGAGGCGGCGGCAACGGCGCGGCTGTTCGGCGGGCAGGGCGGCTGCGTCGCGGTCAATAACGCGACGATCGGGCTGATGCTGGCGATCCGCCACGCCGCTGGCCCCCGCGCGGGCAGCGATGCGCTGGCGCTGGTCCCCGCCTTCACCTTCGCCGCGACCGCACAGGTGGTGCAATGGGCCGGGCTGACCCCGGTGCTGTGCGACATCGACCCCGAGGACTGGACGATGCGCGCCGATGCCGAGGCGGCGGCGTTCGACGGGTACGGCAATCGCATCGCGGTGGTGGTGCCCTATGCCACCTTCGGCGCGAGCCTCGATCTGGCGCTACCGCGACTATCACACGCGCGGCATCGGCGTGGTGGTGGATGCGACGGCCTCGCTGGGAGCGACCGATGCGGAGGGCCGGCAGTTCGGCACCGGCGCGCCGCTCGCGGTGGTCACTTCCATGCACGCGACCAAGGCCATCGCCAGCGCGGAGGGCGGGCTGATCCATAGCGGCGACACCGCGCTGATCGAGACGCTACGGCGGATGACCAATTTCGGTTTCGACGGCCTGCGCTCGGCGGAGGGGCCGGGGCTCAACGCCAAGCTGCCGGAAGTGTTCGGCGCGCTCGCGATGGCAAAGCTGGAGGATCTGGAGGCGATCGCCGCGCACCGCGCCGCGCTCGATCGCGTCTATCGCGAGCGGCTGGGCGGCTTCGCCGATGCGCATGGCTTCCAGTTCCAGGCGCTGCGCGCCGCCAGGCCCGCGCTCCAGTTCCAGTCGCTGCTGCTGCCCCGCGCCTTTGCCGGGCACCGCGCGGCGATTATCGCGGCGCTGGCCGGGCAAGGGATCGGGGCCGGGCATTATTTCAGCCCCCATCTCGGCGAGCAGCCCCTGGTTCCGCAACAGCTGCGTGATCGATCGCGCGCTGCCGGTCGCCGACGAGATCGGCGGGCGCATCCTGTCGCTGCCCGTCACCGATGGCATAACCGAGGCCGATGTCGACATGGCTTCCCCGATTTCGGCCCGGACGACATCTGCCCGTTGAGCGGTTTCGTCTATCGCCTCGCCGGCTTCCGGCTGGAGGCGCGCGAGCTGGTGCTGCGCATGCTCGGCGTCGGCGGCCGGGCGCCCGATCCGCGCATGGCGCTGTGCCGGCTCGCCGGCGAGAACGACGCGGCGATGCGGGCGGAGCTGGAGAGCGCCGACGTGGTGATCGGCGCGCTCGGCTATCGCCTGCGAGCGCGCCGCTCTACGATGTCGAGGTCGCCCGGTCGAGACGGCCCCTTACAGCGTCGCCGAGTTCATCAGCGCGCGCGCATCGTCGGCCAGCAGGTCGAAGTAGTGCAGCCGCGGCGCGTCGAAGGTGATCATGTACAGCTTGCCGTCGACGATCGCGGCGCGCGCCTCGCCCTTGCGGGTCAGCCCGTCGGCATCGGTCACCAGATACGCGAAGATCACGCCGTCGCGGCCGAGGAACTTGCCCGGGGTCGCGCCGCTCAGCTGGAAGTCGCGCGCATCCTTGCCGGCACGATAGGTGCGCTCGAGCAGTTCGGGCAGCTCGGCCAGCAGCATGTCCTTGCGGAACTTGGGCAGCGGATCCTTCTTCTTGCTGCGCTCGCGGATCAGCGGCTCGCCGGGTTCGATCGCGGCGTAGAAGGTCACTTCGTCGAGCTGCTCGCCGTCCAGCGTCCAGCTTTCGGCATGCTTGCCGACCTTGCCCGAAAGACGGTTCCAGTCGCGCGTCGGCGTGATCGACAGCGTCGAACCGGCGACCGCCACCGGCTTGCCCTTCTCCGCCAGCTTGTGTGCATCGGCAGGGACGGAGAGGGTGACGACGGCAGCGAGCGCAAGCGCCGCGCGCAAGCTATTGATCTTCATCATTTGGACTCCCCCGGAATCATCATCTTGATCATGCCCGCATCCGCTGCATCCGGACGCAGGCGGAGATAGGCTTGCAGTGGCGCCACCGCCTCGCTCGGGCGGCCGGTCTTCATCAACGACAGGCCCAGGCCGCGATGCGCCTCGGCCAGCGTCGGATCGAGCTTGAGCGCGTTGGCGTAGAACCCGGCCGCGGCGATCAGGTCGCGCGGGTTGCCGCGGGTGCGGTGGAGGTCGCCGCGCTTGAGCCACAGCGTCCCCGTCCAGCCCGTCGTCGCCAGATTCTGGATCAGATAGTCGCTGGCGCCGAAGTCGTTCAGCTTGATCTGGTCGTCGAGAAACTGGCCGAGAAACGGTGCCAGCGCGGTACGATAGCGATCGGCACCGTCGTCCCGCCCGGCGCCATCGGGCGCGGCGAGCGCGGCGAGATAGGCGGCGCGCTCGGCATCGGGCGGATGCGAATCGGCGAACGCAATCGTCTTGAAATTGGGCTTTTTCAGCCCCTTCGCGGTTGCCGATGCCTCGGCTTCCTCCATCACATGCTGCCACACCGCCGAGGCGGCCTGGGGCTGGAGATGGCTCTGGTTGAGATAGGCGACGCCCAGCCGATCGGCTTCGCGTTCCTGATCGCGATCATGGCGATAGATCCCGCCATAGACCGCGAGCTGGACGTTCTGGTAGGTCGACATCGTCGCATAGGTCGCTGCCGTCCCCGCCAGCACCGTCAGCCACGCCGCCGCGTCCGACCCCGATCGCCGCGCCTTGAAGCCCGCCAGGCTGTGCCGCTGCTCGAAATGGCCGAACTCATGGCCGAGGATCATGCCCAGCTCGGCCTCGTTGCGCACCCGCAGGAACAGCCCGCTGAACACCCGCATCGTGCCGTTGGGCGACATGCTGGCGTTGAACACCGGGCAGCGCAGCACATAGATCCGCACCGCGGCGCAACGCTCCTTGCCGACCGTGTCGCACAGCACCGACTTGACATAGCCGGTCAGCCGCTCGTCGCGGATCAGCAGGTTGGAGGCGGACAGCGCCCGCTCGGCCTCGTCATCCTCGTGCCACAGGCCGATCTCGTCCACGCCCTTGGGCTGGTACACGCCCGCATAGGGCGGGAGCAGCGCTGCCTGCTGCGCCGCGACCGGGCTGGCGAGAAGCAGCCCGATGCCGGCGCCAAGCGCACGCATCCGGCGTCGGCTCATGGCTTTGCCGGTGCCGGAGCGGCAGCCTGTGCGACCGTGTGCGCCTTCAGCGCGGTGCTGCCGGGGAAATCCTCGAGCAGCTGCTGGATGCGCTTTTCCGAGCCGTCCGGCTCGCGCACGTCGCCGCCCATCTCGGCATCGGCGTTCAGCCACAAGAGATCGCCGGTGCGCAGATCGACCAGCCCGGCATAGCCCTGATGCACGCCCGACTTCACCGAAATGCCGCCGACCGCCGCGAACAGCTGCAGCATCTTGCGGCCGGTCGAGCCATAGGCATCCTTGGTGAACAGGAAGAGGCCGTAATCGGCATCCTTCGCGCCCGGCAGGTTGGTCACGCCCTTGCCGAGCGACCAGTCGAACACCGCATTCTTGTTGTCGCGCTTCTTGGTCGGCAGGCGATTGCCGACGAAGAACTGGTAGCGGATGACCGCATCCGAGACCGCGGCGAACAGCTGCATATGCTCCTGCAGCGCCTGCGCATCTTCGCCATAGGCTTCCGGCGCGACGATCACCGCATTGCCGAGCGACGACTGCACCTTGGCGAGCGCCGCCTGGAGATTGGCCTTGGCCTGTTCGGTCCATTCGCCGTTGGGCTCGAACATGCCGGCGGTCGACTGGGCGCCGACGCTGATCGACGGACGAAGTATCAGGATCTTCTTGCCGCTATTCGCAGGGAGCTCGAAGCCCTGCTTGGTTGCCGAGCGTTCTTGTGCCTGTGCTGCATCCGCACACAGGACCAGGCCGGCCGCAACCGCGACCGCCTTAGTAAAGCCTTTCATCTAGCCCCCTTCTGTCACGCGCCCCTTGCGTGATCGGTTCGATTTAGTCTTCCTGATTGCCCGACATCAACCGGGTTTTGCAGAGATCGACGTTAAAATGGTGGTATCCATTCGGCGTTCGTTTGTGCATCGATGCGTGACGCTACGGCAGGCTGACGCGCGTGCGCGGGTCCCTTGACCGCCTCGCTTGACAGCGCGCGGCCGAGCCGCGAACCGGATACCAGCATTTCCCGGGAGGTTTCGCGTCCATGCCCGTTTCGCCGACCCCGACCCGCCGCTGGCTGCTGGCCGCGCTGGCCGCCGCGCTCGCGATCCCTGCCCAGGCCGCACCGCGCCCGCCGCTGGTGCTCGCCGCCGCCAGCCTGCAGGAATCGATGAACGCCGCCGCCGATGCCTGGGCGCGGCTGGGGCATGTGCGCCCGGTGCTGTCCTTCGCCGCCTCCTCGGCGCTGGCCCGGCAGATCCAGTCGGGTGCGCCGGCGGACCTGTTCGTCTCGGCCGACGAGCCCTGGATGGAGGCGGTGGACAAGGCCGGCAAGCTCGCCCCGGGCACGCGCGTGGCGTTCCTCGGCAACCGCCTCGTCCTCGCCGGTGCGGCGGCGGACCGGCGGACCGTGCCGCTCGACCGTGCCGGGCCGCTGCTCGCCGCGATCGGCCAGGCGCGGCTGGCGATGGCCGATCCCGATGCGGTGCCCGCCGGGCTGTATGGCAAGGCGGCGCTCCAGAAGATCGGCGCCTGGGACCGGCTGGCCCCCAAGGTGGTGCGCGCCGAGAATGTCCGCGCCGCACTCGCGCTGGTCGAACGCGGCGCCGCGTCCTTCGGCATCGTCTACGCCACCGATGCGCGCGCCTCCGCCAAGGTGCGGATCGCGGGCATCTTCCCGGCGGCAAACCATCCCGCGATCCGCTATCCGGTGGCGCGGCTGAAGACCGCCGCCAGCCCCGATGCCGAGCCGTTCCGCCGCTTCCTGATCGGCGCGCGCGGCAAGGCGATCTTCGCACGCTACGGCTTCACGCCGCTGTGAGCATGGCCGCGTGCTGAGCGCCGAGGAATGGGGCATCGTCCTGCTCTCGCTCAAGGTGGGCGGCGTGGCGGTGCTGGCGGTGCTGCCGCTCGCCTTCGCGCTCGCCTGGCTGCTGGCGCGGGTGCGCTTTCCCGGCAAGCTGCTGCTCGACGCGCTGGTCCATCTGCCGCTGGTGGTGCCGCCGGTGGTCACCGGCTGGATGCTGCTGCTCGCCTTCGCGCCGGCCGGGCCGATCGGCGGGCTGCTCGATCGCTGGTTCGGCGTGACCGTGCTGTTTCGCTGGAGCGGCGCGGCGATCGCGGCCGGGGTGATGGCGCTGCCGTTGATGGTGCGCGCGATCCGATTGTCGCTCGAAGCCGTCGACCAGCGGCTGGAGCAGGCGGCGCGCAGCCTCGGCGCGGGGCCGGTGCGGACCTTCGCCACCGTCACGCTGCCGCTGGCGCTGCCGGGCGTGCTGGCCGGGCTGGTGCTCGGCTTCGCGCGCGCGCTGGGCGAGTTCGGCGCGACCATCTCCTTCGTTTCCAACGTGCCGGGCGAGACCGAGACGCTGCCGCTCGCCATCTATTCGGCGCTGCAGGTGCCGGGGGGCGAGGGGCAGGTGCTGCGGCTGGCGGCAGTGTCGATCGCGATCGCCTTCGTCGCGCTGCTCGGCTCCGAGCTCGTCGCGCGGCGGACGGGCAGGGGCACCCATGTCCTTTGACATCGATGTGCGCCGCACGCTGGGCGAGACCGAGATCGTCTGTCGCGTGGAACCCGGCGCGGGGGTGACGGTGCTGTTCGGCCCGTCGGGCGCGGGCAAGTCGAGCGTGCTCAACATGGTCGCCGGGCTGCTGCGCCCCGATGCCGGGCATATCCGGGTGGGTGAGCGCACGCTGTTCGATGCGGCCGCGGGGGTGGACCGCAAGCCCGAGGCGCGGCGCGCCGGCTATGTGTTCCAGGAGCCGCGGCTGTTCCCCCACCTGCGCGCGCGGGCGAACCTGCTCTATGGCTGGCGGAAAGGTGCGGCGGTGGACGTGGACCGGGTGATCGCGCTGCTCGGCATCGCGCATCTGCTCGATCGCTGGCCGCGCACGCTCTCGGGCGGCGAGGCCAAGCGCGTGGCGATCGGCCGCGCGCTGCTCACCGACCCGGCCTTCCTGCTGCTCGACGAGCCGCTCGCCTCGCTCGACCGTGCCCGGCGCGAGGAGATCCTGGCGCTGCTCGAACGGCTGCGCGACGGCATCGGCCTGCCGATCCTGCTCGTCACCCACGACCGCGCCGAGGCGGAGCGGCTGGGGGACCGTATCGTGGCGTTCGGGGAATAGGGGG
>JAPJRE010000002.1 GCA_030824725.1 Sphingomonas sp. | reverse complement strand
TCCTTCTGACGTGCCGCAGCGGGCCGGCCCGGGCACCTCGCCCGGGTGGTCCCGCACGGCGGTTCGTCAGCGCACCACCGGGAGCGTCACCGCCGAGCCGCGGCACACCCGCTGCGTCGCCTTGCGATAGTCCTCTGGCTTGGCCTTGTAGATGTTCGGCACGAAGGTCTGCGGGTTGCGGTCGATCACCGGGAACCAGCTCGACTGGACCTGCACCATGATCCGGTGGCCCTTCCGGAACACATGATCGTGGTCCCGCAGCGGGAAGTCCCAGGCGGTCACCTGGTCGGGCACCAGCGGCGTCGCCTGCTCGAAGCTCTTGAGGTAGCGCCCGCGGCGGATTTCCATTGCGATCGGCAGTTCATAGCCGTTGAGGCCCTTGGCATAGGCGCCGAGCGCGGTCGGCGCCTTCTCGTAATCCTCCGGGAACACATCGATCAGCTTAACGACGAAGTCGCTGTCGGTGCCGCTGGTCGAGGCCATCAGCCTGGCGGTGATCTCGCCGGTGACGGTCAGGTCGCTCTCTAGCGGCGCCGAGACATAGCTGAGCACGTCGGGCCGGTCATCGACGAAGCGCTGGTCCTCGGCTTCCCACCAGCGCCAGTCGGGCGTCGCATAGGTGGCGGACATCGGGCGCGGGCGGAACGGCACCGGGCGCGCGGGATCGCTCACATAGTCGCGGCAGCCCTCGCCCGCCGCCGGCGCAGTGAAGCTCAGCGAACCGTCGCCGTGCAGGTACAGGCTGGTCGCCTGCGCATTGGCGAGCGGATAGGTCTGGTACGTCTTCCACTGCCAGGAGCCCGACTGGAAGCTCTTCAGCGCGAAATCGGGCTTGGTGCCGGTGCCGTGCAGCCAATAGGCGAAGAACGGCGCCTCGATCTGCTCCACGAACTGCGTGCCGCTGTCGACGCCGAAGGGAATGCGCCCGAGGCTGTTCGCCGGCGACTGCCAGCTGCCGTGCGCCCAGGGCCCGGCGACCATCAGCGCCAGCTTGCCCGGGTCGTTGGCGCGCTGCTTTTCCCAGATCTTCCAGCTGCCCCAGGGATCCTCCTGGTCCCAATAGCCGGCGACGTTGAGCGTCGGCACGGTGGTCTTGCCGAGCGCGTTCGACCAGACCTGCTTCTTCCAGTGCTCGTCATAGTCGGGATGCTCGATCATCTCGCGATAGCGCGGCACCCGGCCCTTGAAATACTTCTTTTCGATCTCGTCGGGCGAGCCGGCGTGGAGGAACCAGTCATAGGTGTCGTAGCGATCGTAGAGATCGATACCGTCATTGGTCTTGTCGGCCTGGAGGCTGTTCACCCAGTCGCTGGCATAGGTGAGCCGCATCGCGCCCCAGCGGTGGAGATCGTCGTTCTTCCAGTAATCGATCCACGCGGCCTGTGGGCTGGTCGCCTTGAGCGCCGGATGCGGCTTGGCGAGGGCAATGGCAGCAGTGAAGCCGGGATAGGAAACGCCCCACATGCCGACCTTGCCGTTGTTCGGCTTCACGTTCTTCACCAGCCAGTCGATCGAGTCATAGGCGTCGGTCGCCTCGTCGACCGCGCCCTTGCCGCTCTTCACTTCGGTGGAGAGGCTGAACGGTCCGCCCTCGGACTTGAAGCGCCCGCGCATGTCCTGGAACACGAAGATATAGCCGTCGCGCACCAGCGGCGCCCAGCTGTTCGGCACCCGCCCCGGGGCGGCATCGGGCGAGCCATAGGGGCCGCGCTGGAACAGGATCGGCAGCGGGCCCGTGGCGCCTTTGGGGCGCAGGATGACGGTGTGGAGCTTCACCCCGTCGCGCATCGGGACCATCGCCTCTTCGAAGGTGAAGGGCGCCTCGGTCGCGACAGGTGCGGATTGGGGCGGCGCGGCGGCCGCGAGAGGGGCGGCAAGCGCCGCAAATGCTACCGTAACCAGCCAGTGCCGCATGTTCGTCGATCCCCCAGAAAGCGAGGGTGACTTAGTGCGACAAGACGCCGCCGGGATCAAGCCGGCGGCGCCGCGCAAAGCCGTCAGTCGACGCGGTGCTCGCCCTTCACCCAGCGCACCGTGCCCGAGCTGGCGCGCATCACCACGCTCTCGGTGGTCATCTTGCCCTTCACCCGCTTCACGCCGGCGAGCAGCGAGCCGTCGGTCACGCCGGTCGCGGCGAAGATGCAGTCGCCCTTGGCGAGTTCATCAAGCGAGTAGATCTTGTCGAGGTCCTCGATGCCCCATTTCGCCGCGCGCGCGCGCTCGTCGTCGTTGCGAAAGACGAGCCGACCCTGGAACTGGCCGCCGACGCAGCGCAGCGCCGCACAGGCCAGCACGCCCTCGGGCGCGCCGCCCTGGCCCATATAGACGTCGATCGTGGTGGCCGGATCGCTCGTCGCAATCACGCCGGCCACGTCGCCGTCCGGGATCAGCATGATGCCGCAGCCGATCTCGCGCAGCTCGGCGATCAGCTTCTCGTGGCGGGTGCGATCCAGCACACAGGCGATGATCTCGCTGGGCTTCACGCCCTTGGCGGCGGCGATCGCGTGGATGTTCTCGGTTGGGGTCTTGGCGAGGTCGATCACGCCCTGCGGATAGCCGGGGCCCACCGCGATCTTGTCCATATACACGTCGGGCGCGTTGAGCAGGCAGCCCTCCTCCGCAACCGCCAGCACCGCCAGCGCGTTCGGGCCCGCCTTGGCGGTGATCGTGGTGCCTTCCAGCGGATCGAGCGCGATGTCGATCTTCGGGCCCTTGCCGATCGCCGAACCCACCTTCTCGCCGATATAGAGCATCGGCGCCTCGTCGCGCTCGCCCTCGCCGATCACCACGGTGCCGTCCATGTAGAGCTGGTTGAGCGCCTCACGCATCGCTTCCACGGCGGCGGCATCGGCGGCCTTTTCGTCGCCCCGCCCGATCAGGCTGGAGGCAGAGATCGCCGCTGCTTCGGTGACGCGCACCATTTCGAGGACGAGGACACGGTCGAGAACATGGCTTGCGTTCGGCATCGGTTCGGTGATCCCCTGTTCGATTTGTGCGTTGCGATAAGGGGCGCTCTCCCCCCTGTCGAGCAGTGCTAACGTTGTCAGTGTCGTGCGCCCAACTCCTTTAGTGATTTGGGCAGAGAATCGCGCTATAGTTGCGCGAGATCCTGGGGGATTGACATGATGTTGCTGCCGATTCTGCTGATGCTTCAACAATCGACGGTGGCAGCCGCGCTGGCGGACTATCGATCGCAGACCCAGGCGGAAGTGCCCTGCCGGGCGCCATCGGACCAAAGCGAGATCGTGGTCTGCTCGCGCCGCGAGGCGGATCGCTACCGCGTTTCGTTCGTCGCGCCGAACCTCGGCAGGGATTCGGACGCGGCCCGGCTCAATCGCCTGATCGGAGATCCCCTCCAGCAGGGCATCACCCCCTGCGGCGAGGGTGCCTTCACCGTCAAATGCGGCGCCGTCGGGCTTACCGCGACCATGGGGATGGACGGCAGCACCAGGCTGCAGCGCCGCGAACTGGCGCCATAAGCAGGGCAAAAAGGCTGCAAGGCTGCGCAACCAGCAACGCGACGGTGCGTTGCGAATAGGGGGTAGGACAGGAGGGCATATGTTGTTGATCGCACTCGCACTCCAGAGCGCCAGCATGGCAGGCGCCGTGAGCGCCGCCGAAGGCGCGCAGCCGCGCATGGTCCGCGCGACGCTGAAGCGTTCGGTCCGCCCCCATCCCGAGCTTTCGCCGCTGATCACCGCCTGCGACGTGGAACGCGACTGCGGCTCGCGCGCAGCCCGCAACCGCTTCCGGCTGGCGAGCGCGCAGGAGCCCGAGATCGACCGCAAGCTGGAAATGGTGCGCGCGGCGCAGGGCCCCAGCTGCAACCGCACCGGCATGCCGGTGTGCCCCGGGAGCGGCCACCGGCTGCTGCGCCTGAACTATTGATCCAGGCGCTCGACGCTCACGCGTCGAGAATGTGCATCCACATCGGCTCGCCGGTCAGGCTCTGCGAGCCGCGCAGCTTTTCCAACGCCTGGGCGATGCTGCGCTCCGGTGCCTCGTGCGTGACGATAGCGACCAGCGCGCTGCCGTCCGGGCTCACGCCGCGCTGGATCAGGCTCTCGATCGAAACGCCCGCATCGCGCATCGCGGCCGCGATCTCCGCCAGCACGCCGACGCGATCGGCCACGGTGAAGCGCACATAGGAACGCCCGCGCCGCTCGCCGCTGTCCGCCGCGGGCTGGGCGACCAGTGCCGTTGCCGGCATGGCATAGGGCGGCCCATATTCGCCGCGCGCGATGTCGATCAGGTCGGCGACCACGGCGCTCGCGGTCGGGCCGTCGCCCGCGCCAGCGCCCTGGAACAGCAGCCGGCCGACGAAATTGCCTTCCGCCACCACCGCGTTGGTCGATCCCGTTACATGCGCCAGCGGGTGGGAGAGCGGCACCAGATGCGCGTGGACGCGCTGGAACAGCCCGTGCGCCCCCGCATCGGCGATGCCGAGCAGGCGGACCCGGTAGCCGAGCGTCGCCGCCTCGGCGATGTCGGCGGCGAGGATGTGGCGGATGCCGCTCGCCTTGAGGTCGCCGAACGCCGGCTGGGTGCCGAAGGCGATGCTGGCGAGGATCGACAGCTTGTGCGCGGCGTCGATGCCGTCGATGTCGAAGGTCGGGTCCGCCTCGGCATAGCCCAGCGCCTGCGCCTCGGCGAGGATCTCGGCGAAGTCGCGGCCCTCGGCCTCCATCTTCGACAGGATGAAATTGCAGGTGCCGTTGAGGATGCCGTAGACGCGGGCAATCGCATTGGCCGCCGCGCCTTCGCGCAGCCCCTTGATTACCGGCACGCCGCCCGCCACCGCCGCCTCGAACTTGAGCGCGACCTTGGCGGCTTCCGCCGCCTGCGCCAGTTCGAGGCCGTGATGCGCGATCATCGCCTTGTTGGCGGTGACGAAGCTCTTGTTGGCGCCCAGCGCGGCGCGGGCCAGCGCGAGCGCCGGGCCGTCCGCCCCGCCGACCAGTTCGACCACCACGTCAGCCTCGGCATGGCGGGCGAGCTCGACGGGATCGTCGACCCAGTCGAAGCGGGAAAGATCGATACCGCGATCCTTGGTGCGATCGCGGGCGGAAACGGCGACCACTTCGATCGGTCGGCCGGCGCGGCGGCTAATCAGCTCGGCATTGGCGTCGAGCAGGCGAATCACGCCGCCGCCCACCGTACCGAGCCCCGCCAGTGCCACGCGCAACGCTTCCGCCATTCCTCGTTCCTCTTGAAGCCATATGACAAGGCGGCGGCCGGGCGCTTGTCGCCCTGCCGCCGCCTGTCGGTCCCTAGCGCCTTCCCTTCGTAGAAGGAAAGACAGATTTGTCGCTGGCGAGCACCGCCACGCGCTGTTTATTTCTTGATCAGCCCGATCTCGACGAGCCGCTCGTGAAGATAGTCATGTGCGGTGATCGGCACCGGATAGCGGTTCGGATTCTCGGCACTTACGCAGCCGGGCAGCGTCTCGATCAGGAAATCGGGCGCAGGATGCAGGAAGAACGGCATCGAATAGCGCGAATGGCCGCGCCGCTCGGCCGGCGGGTTGACCACGCGGTGCGTGGTCGAGGGCAGCACATGGTTGGTCAGCCGCTGGAGCATGTCGCCGACGTTGATCACCATCGCGCCTTCGGGCGGCTTCACCGCCAGCCACTTGCCGTCGCGATCGAGCAGTTCGAGCCCCGCTTCCTCGGCACCGAGCAGCAGGGTGATCAGGTTGATGTCCTCATGCGCGCCGGCGCGGACCTCCGGCGCATCGGCGGCGACCGGCGGATAATGAAGCAGGCGCAGCACCGAATTGCCGTCCATCACGGCGGTGTCGAACCAGTCCGGCGCCAGGCCCAGATAGCGCGCCACCGCCGAGAGCAGCTTGTCGCCGGCCGCGTCGAATGCGGCGAACAGCTCGATAAAGGTCTCGCGAAAGCCCTCGGGGGCGTTCGGCCAGACGTTCGGCGCCATCACCTCGCCGAAGCGATGTCCGGCGGCCAGCTCGCGGCCGATGTGCCAGAACTCCTTGAGGTCGACATGGGCCGCACCCTTGGCGATCTCGGTCTTGAACGGGGTATAGCCGCGCGCGCCGCCGCCGCCGGGCAGGAAATAGCTGCGCTTCTCTTCCTCGGGCAGGTCGAAGAACGCCTTGGTCAGCGCCCAGGCACGTTCGATCAGGTCCTGCGGCACGCCGTGATCGCGCACCACGGCGAAGCCGAAGCGCTGGAACGAGCCGCCGAACGCCTGGGCGAAGCCCTCGGGGTCGCCGGCCTGCTCCTGCAGCGAAAGCACCGGAATTTCGGCAAGCGTGTCCAACATCAGAGTCTCCGAACGCAAAAACGCGTGGTTAGTCCCGCCACGTCGGGGCCCACAAGCCTGGGGACATTCCCAATGGCCGGCGGACTGTCCCGCAATGGGGTCAGCGGCCGCCGACCTGCATCAGCCCGCGGGTCTTGCCCGTGCCGACCGCGCTGAGCTGCAGCGCGAAGGGCTGGCCGTCATCGGTGGTGCCGATCAGGTTATCGTCCTTGGTCGTCACCTTGAAGCCCTGCTTGGTCATGTTGTCGCGGAACCAGTCGCGCACGGTGGTGGGCGCCGCGGGGCTTTCGAACTCGACGATCACCTGGCCTTCCTTGTCGCCGGCCGTATCGGTGATCTTAAGGTTCTTCAGCGTCGAGCCCGGATAGAGGGTCACGCCGTCGATGTCGAAATTCTTGGCGTCCAGCGGCATCTTGGGCAGCGTGATCGAGCCTTGGATGCCCGGCGCCTTGATCTGGATCCGGCCGTTGGAATCGGTGGCGATGACGCTGTTGCCGTCAGTATCGTTGCCGTCGAAGTCGATGTTCGCGCTGCCATGGCACGCGGCGAGCGCAAGCGGCAGCAAGAGGGACGCGGAAAGGCGGTTCATCGAGATACTCCTGCGGCGGTTCCAGCCCGCAATGTTGTTGCGCGGGTACCTACGTCAACCTGAAAAAGGGTGACCTTGCGGCAGGGTTGGGCCATGGCACGGCGATGAACGCCCCGCACCTCAGCACCGCCGCAGCCGGACAGGCCCCGTTGCGCTTCGGTGAGTTCGTGCCGCTCGCGGCAGCACTGATGGCGCTGACCGCGCTCGGCATCGATTCGATGCTGCCCGCGCTGCCGGCGATCGGCGCCAGCCTCGGCGTCGATTCGGCCAATCATCGCCAGTTCGTGATCACCGCCTTCCTGATCGGCTTTGCGGTGGCGCAGCTCGCCTATGGCCCGCTTTCGGATCGGTTCGGGCGTCGGCCGGTGCTGCTCGTCGCGCTCGGCTGCTATGTGCTCACCTGCGCGATCGCGGCGATTTCAGGCAGCTTCGTGCTGCTGCTGCTCGCCCGGCTGGCGATGGGCACCGCCGCGGCGGGTGCCCGCGTGGTCACCGTGGCGCTGGTGCGCGACTGCTATTCGGGCCGGGCGATGGCGCGGGTGATGAGCCTGGTGTTCATCGTTTTCATGGCCGCGCCGATCTTCGCGCCGGCGGTGGGGCAGATCATCCTTTCGGCCGGCGGATCGTGGCGGACGATCTTCTGGGGCATCGGCGGGATCGCGGGACTGGTGCTGCTGTGGTTCGCGCTGCGCATGCCGGAGACGCTGGCGACGGACGCGCGCCAGTCGCTCCACCCCGCCCGCGTCGTCGCCGATTACGGGCTGATGCTGCGCGACCGGGCGGCGGTGGGCTACACCATCGCCACCGGGCTGCTTTCCGGCGCGCTGTTCGGGTTCATCGGATCGGTGCAGCAGGTGATGGCCGACGTGTTCCATCGCCCGGACCTGCTGACCGTGGTGTTCGCCGGCGTGGCGAGCACGATGGCGCTGGGCTCGTTCCTCAACTCGCGGATCGTGATGCGGCTCGGCACCCGGGTGATCTCGCACACCGCGCTGACCCTGCTGACCCTCATCGCGGGCGCGCATCTGGCCGTGACCGTGCTCGGCTGGGAGACGCTGTGGAGCTTCGCGGTGCTCCAGGCGCTGATGATGGCCTGTTTCGGCCTCGCCACCTCCAACTTCTCCGCCATGGCGATGGAGAAGATGGGCGCGATCGCCGGCACCGCCTCGAGCCTGCAGGGCTTCGTGACCACGCTGGCCGGCGCGCTGATCGGCGCGGCGATCGGCCAGGCCTTCGATGGCACCACCATTCCCCTGTATAGTGGTTTTCTGCTGATGGGTGCGCTCTCGCTCGTGGTAGTAGCGGTAACGGAACGCGGACGGTTGTTCCGCCCGAGCTGAGTCGGAACGCAGCCGGGGCCAGCGCCGTTGCGCATTCGAACCCCGGCGATCCCCGCCGGGCCAGTGATGAGGTTTGGCGATGAGCGGCATTCAGGGTCCCGGCGACGACGGCTATGACGCGGAAGGCTATGACGAGAGCCAGCGCGCCGAAATTCTCGAAGTGACGGGCGACGGGCCGGACGACGGCGCGCTGCTGACCGACCTCAACCCCGATCTCGGCGGCAGCGAGGACGAGGACGACGATCTCGACGAACTGTCGATGGCGGACGACGAGATCGGCGAGGAAGACGACGACCTCGACGAGGATGAGGACGACCTCGACGAGGACGACATCCAGGACGATTTCGACGACGACGATCTCGACGAGGACGATCTCGACGAGGAACTCGACGATCCGGACGACGTCGCACTCCGCCCCTGACGCTTGACGGCATGGCGCAGCGGGCAGAGGCTCGCCGCGCCATGCCGACCGACCCCCGAGTCGACGCCCATATCGGCGCGAGCGCGGATTTTGCGCGCCCGCTGCTGGTCTGGATGCGCGCGCGGGTGCACGCCGCCGTGCCCGAGGTGGTGGAATCGATCAAATGGGCGCGCCCCGCCTTCCTGCTGGGCGACCGGCCGTTCGCGATGATGGTCGCGTTCAAGGCGCATTGCAGCTTCGGCTTCTGGGAACATCGCACGGGCGGCTGGAATCATGCGGGGGCGGCCGAAGCGGTCGAGCAGTTCCGCCACATCACGACCTTCGCGGACTTGCCGGACGCAGCCGCCTTCGAGGCAACGGTGCGGGCAGCGGCAGTCCGGCGCGACACGGACACGCGCCCCCATCGGGCGCCGCGACAACCGCGCCAGGCGCTGGAGACGCCCGCCGAGCTCGCCGCAGCACTGGCGCTGGACGAACGGGCGCGCGCCACCTTCGATGCCTTTCCGCCAAGCTGCCGCCGCGACTATTGCGAGTGGATCGGCGAGGCGAAGCGGCCCGAGACCCGTGTGCGCCGCGTCGCCGAGGCGATCGGCTGGCTGCGCGAGGGCAAGCGGCGCAACTGGAAGTACGAATGACGCTTGTCCACGCACTGCCGTATGTTACGATACACCGTATCTACAAGGAGGAGAGGTCATGCCCAAGTTCGTGTCCACCGCCGAACCCCAGCCGATCGGCGCGATCAACGTGACGCCGTTCATCGACGTGATGCTGGTGCTGCTGATCGTGATGATCCTCAGCATGCCGATGATGACCCACAAGGTGCCGGTCGACCTGCCGCAGGGCCCCTCCTCCGCCACCGACGACGCGACGCACCGGCTGGCGATCGACAAGGCGGGCGGGCTATTCTGGGACGGCACTCCCCTCGCCGACGCCGCGCTGCCGGCCAAGCTGGCGGGGCTGCGCACCGATGCGGCAGTGCTCCAGCTGCAGACCGATCCGGAAGCGCGCTACGAACGCTTCGATGCCGTCCTCGCCACGATCAAGCGTGCCAACATCGTCAAGCTGGGGTTCGTCGGCCACCAGCCGCTGGCCGATTGAGGAACCGGCGCATCCGGTGGCACGTTCGCACATCCCCGATGTGTTAAGGGACCCGGATGCGCCTGACCCCAGCCCTGCTTGCCGCCTGCTCGCTTGCCGCCTGTTCCTCGGGGCTGCCCCCCGCAGCCGACAACACGACTGACGCCGCGAGCACCGCCGAGATCAACCAGACCGCGCCCGCCGCGGCCGAGCTCGCCCCTAGCAATGCGCAGCTCGAGCCGCTCAACCCGCCCGCCCCCGGCCAGCCGGGTGGTCTGCCCGACGATCGTACGCCGGTAAGCGACGCCAAGTTCACCCCCGAAAGCGCGCAGGGCGCCGCCAATGTCGTCCAGACCTATTATGCGCTGATCGAAAGCGGCCGCTATGAACAGGCCTGGGCGCTGTGGAGCGATGGCGGCAAGGCTTCGGGCAGCGACGCCGAGGCGTTCGCAGCACGCTTCGCGCCCTATTCGGAATATCACGCCAATATCGGCGCGCCGGGGCAGATCGAGGCAGGCGCCGGCCAGCGCTACGTCACCGTGCCGGTGCAGGTTTATGGTCGGGTCAAGGCGACGGGCAAGCCCTTCTACCAGCTCGGCGAGGCCACGCTCCACCGTACCGGCGACATCGACGGCGCCACCGCCGAGCAGCGCGCCTGGCACATCCGCGCGATCAAGTTCCAGGACGATCCCGGCAAGCCCGCCCAATAACCAGCCGCCAATGACATTGCGGAGCAGCGCCAGATCCTCACTGGAGATCGAGGCCCGGCGCATCGGCGGCGTTCTCGACCAGCGCCGTCCGGCTCGGCGACGTGCGACAGCCGCGACGGTCACCGTGGCCCACAACACCCCCGCCGCCCAGCGGCTACGGAACAGGGCGGCGGCGCGGCGGCGCAGCATCGCGCGGCCCCTGCTCCCCTTTGGGCGAACGCCGCGCTAGGCTCCATGGCTACCGCCTGAGGATTCGTGATGCCCCGCTTCTCCCGCCAGATCACCGCGACGCCTGCCGACATCGACGTGCTGGGGCACGTCAACAATGCCGTCTGGGTGGCGTGGATCCAGGACATCGCGGTCGCGCATTGGGACAGCCTCGCCACGCCCGACGAGCAGGCCGCTTACGTGTGGGTGATCACCCGGCACGAGATCGACTATCGCGGCAATGTCCGCCTCGGCGAGACGGTGACCGGCGAGACCTGGGTGCCCGAGCCGCCGCGCGGCGCGCGCTTCAACCGCCATGTCCGCTTCCTCGGCGACGACGGCAAGGTGCGCGTGGAGGCGGTGACCACCTGGGCACTGCTCGACCGCGCCACCGGCCGGCTGCTCCGCGTCCCCGCCGCACTCGGCGGCCGCTTCGTCGAGGCGACGCGCTGACGAAGCGAGTCGCCCACGCGACGAACCGTGGTTCGCGCCGTCGCCGAACTCGCGTAGGGTGCACCGCCATGGCGTTCTCGCGTGTGTTCCCGCTGGCGGTGCTGGCCCTGCCCCTGCTGCTTTCGGCCTGTATCTTCGGCAGCAGCGGCGGCGACAAGCGACCGGCTCCGGCCCCCACCCGCCCGGCGGGCAGCCGGCCGATCACGCTCAACCGGCCGACGCCGCGCGAAACCCAGCAATGCTTCACCGATCTCTCGCGCGCGGGCGTGCGGTTCAGCGCAATGCCCGATCGCGACTATGGCGGCGGCTGCCTCGTCGAGGGCGCGGTGCAGCTGATCGACATCGGCGTGCCGGTGGGCGGCATCAAGGGGATGCGCTGCCCGCTCGCCCGCGCCTTTACCGGCTGGGTGCAGTATGCCGTGGCGCCGGCGGCGCGGCAGATCCTGGGCAGCGACCTGGTGCGGGTGGATACGTTCGGCACCTATGTCTGCCGGGCGATCGTCGGCAGCCCGCAGGCCTCGACCAAGCTTTCGGAGCATGGCCGCGCCAATGCGGTCGATGTCTCGGGCTTCGTGCTGCGGGACGGGCGGCGGATCACGATCCTCAAGGACTGGCAGAACCAGGATCCCGCCATCCGCAAATTCCTCGAGACGATCCACGGATCGGCCTGCAGACGTTTCGCTACCGTATTGAGCCCCAACTATAATTACGTCCATCGCGACCATTTCCATCTCGATATGGGGCGTGGGCCCTTCTGCGCCTGAGGCTTTCCAAGCGGGGCGGATGCGCCTAATCCGCGGTCAATGAGCGATACGAGAGTCCCGTCGCGCGTCTTCCGCCCTGCCCAGCAGGAAGCCGAAGCCGCCAACACCGCCACCGGCACGCCCCAGACCGAGCATCCCGCCTACCGGCTCGCCTTCCAGGACATGGACTTCCTGCTGCGCGAGGATTTGCGGCCGGTGCGGTTCCAGCTCGAACTGCTCAAGCCGCAGCTGCTGCTCGACGAGGCGAACATCGCGTCGACCTTCGTGATCTACGGCTCGGCGCGCATCCCCGAGCCGGCCAAGGCCGAAGCCGTGCTGGCGCTCGCCGAAACCGAGCAGCAGAAGCGCATCGCCGAGAGCCTGGTCGCCAAGTCCAAATATTACGACGTCGCCCGCGAGCTGGGCCGGCTGGCGAGCAACTTCCCGGTCGACGCGGCCGGCAAGCGCCACTTCGTCGTCACCTCGGGCGGCGGCCCCTCGATCATGGAAGCGGCAAACCGTGGCGCACGCGACGTGGGCGCCGAGACGATCGGGCTCAACATCGTGCTGCCGCACGAGCAGGCGCCGAACCCGTATGTCACGCCGGGGCTGAGCATGCAGTTCCACTATTTCGCGCTGCGCAAGATGCACTTCCTGCTGCATGCGCGCGCCGTCGCGGTGTTCCCGGGCGGCTTCGGCACCTTCGACGAGAGCTTCGAGCTGCTGACGCTGATCCAGACCGGCAAGGTCGATCCGATTCCGGTGCTGTTCTACGGCAAGGAGTTCTGGAACCGCGTCGTCAACTTCGAGGCCCTGTGTGACGAAGGCGTGATCTCGCCGCGCGACCTCAACCTGTTCCGCTTCTGCGAAACCGCCGAGGAAGGCTGGGAAATCGTCCAGGACTTCTGGCGGAACAAGGAAGGGACCGGGGACTGATCTTCCAGTACCTCTCCCGCTTGCGGTAGGGGGGCGTATAGAGAAGGCCCCCTCGCACCCGCCCCATGTTGCGCTATAGCCCCGCCATGACCGATCCGCTGATCCGCATCGCCGAGGCGCTCGAACGGCTGGCACCGCCCCCTGCCCCGCCTGCCGATCTGGTGGCGCATCCCGCCTATGTGTGGCGCGGCCGCGACATCGTGCCGGCGCGAGCCTTCGCCCCCACCCCGCTCGCGCTGCTCCAGGGCGTGGAGAAACAGCGGACCGCATTGCTCGCCAATCTCGAACGGCTCGCCGCCGGCCATGCTGCGCAGGACGTGCTGCTCTGGGGCGCGCGCGGCACCGGCAAGTCGGCGCTGGTCAAGGGTGCGGTTGCCGAGGTGCAGGCGCGGGGCGGGCGGCTTGCGCTGGTCGAGGCGGCGACGACGCATCTGGAGACGCTGCCCGATCTGTTCGCGCTGCTCGCCACCACCGATAGGCCCTTCGCGATCTTCCTCGACGATCTCGGCTTCGACGCCGCGGCCGATGCCCGCGCGCTGCGCTCGCTGCTCGAAGGCGGCGCCGAGGCGCGACCCGCGAACTGCCGGCTGCTGGTGACGTCCAATCGCCGGCACCTGCTGCCGCGCGACCTGGAGGCACAGTCCAGCGCGATCAACCCGCGCGATTCGATCGACGACGATCTCGCGCTCGCCGATCGCTTCGGCCTTTCGCTCGGCTTCCACGTCGTCGACCAGGACACCTATGTCGCGATCGTCCGCGGCTATGCCGAGGCGCATGGGCTCCGCTTCGAGCCGCAGGACGCCATCCAGTGGGCGACTCGGCGCGGCAGCCGCTCGGGGCGCGTCGCCTGGCAATATGTCGTCGAACTCGCCGGGCAGCAGGGAAAGCAGCTCTAAGCGCAAAGGCCACGGTTATTTCTTACCAAGCCGTCCCAAAACGATACAAATTCGTTCCATCTGCGGAACGCACTGAAGTGTGACAAAGCGGTTGCAGCAACGTTACGCGATCGTTCTAACGTGCCATACCCTATCGTCCTCTCCTGACCCTGTCTGGCCTAGTGCGCCAGCGTTTGCCGCGCTGGCGCCAGCCGCGTGCGCCTAAATCGTGCCTTTCTGGGCATGCGCGTCCGGCAACGCACAATGCAGATCTTCACATATTCATCGATGAGAACGTTATTGTCGTTCTCCTTCATAAACTTAACGTCTGGTTAACGACCTGAGAGTCGAGTCGCTCACATCACCGTTAGCAATGGAGAGGGTGCGCCCATGCGTATTCATATGAAGCTCGCTGCCGCGGCAGCCTTATTGTGCGCGGCGGTGCCCGCACAGGCCGCGCAGATCCTCGGACAGATCAGTTTCAACGGGTTCGTCCGCCCGGTCGGGGCTACCAACATGGGCGCCGCCACCGGGCTCGATTTCTACAACGTCTTCGTGCCGGGCTCGTCCATGGGTGATGGCGGTACGCCGGGCACCATCTTCGCGGCGCTGGGCACGACGGGCGTGTTCGCCGGAATCACCTGCATCGGGCCGTGCGGCACGATCAAGGACCTGCCGACCTTCGCGGGCGGGCCGGTCGCATCGTTCTTCGACATCGGGTCGACGATCTTCTTCGACCTCAACGCGATTACCTCGGTCACCCAGATCGCGGACGGCGCCGGCGGCAGCCTGAAGCTGATCGCATCGGGCACGTTCCGCGTCGCCGGCATGGATGACACGGCAGGTGTGCTGACCCTGACCACACAGGGCAATGGCGAAACCAGCTTCTCGGCAACCGCGCTTTCGGCGGTGCCGGAGCCGGCGAGCTGGGGCCTGATGATCGCCGGGTTCGGCATGATCGGCGGCATGCTTCGCGCATCGCGCCGCTCGACGCGCGTTCGCTACGCCAACAACTGAGCTCCCAGCCTCCCTGGTAGCGCAAACCCCGCCGGAGCGATCCGGCGGGGTTTGTCGTTGTCGCGGGGCCGGCAGGATCGCCCGACTGGACGCCACGCCCCGCGTTGAAAAACCATCGTCATTCCCGCAAAGGCGGGAATTCATTCGCCGAGGCGCGGGGGGAAGGAACCGATCGGTTCAGCGCCAATGGATCCCCGCCTTCGCGGGGGTGACGGATTGGGTGCGGCTTATCCCAGCCCTTCCACCATCTCCGCCAGTTCCAACCAGCGCATCTCGGCCGCGTCCTTTTCCTCGCGCAGCTTGGCGATGCCCGCGCTCAGCTTGGCGAACTTCGCCGGATCCTTGGTGTAGAGCGCCGGATCGGCGAGCAAGGCCTCGTCGCGGGCGATGCTCTGATCGATTTCCTCGATCCGCTTGGGCAGCAGCTCGTAATCGCGCTGGTCCTTGTAGCTGAGCTTGGTGCGTGCCTTGGGCGCCTCGGGCGCAGCCGCGGCGGCGGGCTTGCTCACCTTCTTCGCCTCGTTTCTCGGCCGGCGCTTGGCTTCCCAATCGGCATAGCCGCCGACCACCACGTCGACGAACCCGCTGCCGTCGAGCCCCAGCGTCACCGTGACGGTGCGGTCGAGAAAGTCGCGGTCGTGGCTGACGATCAGCACCGTGCCGGCATAATCGGCGATCACTTCCTGCAGCAGGTCCAGCGTCTCGAGGTCGAGATCGTTGGTCGGCTCGTCGAGCACCAGCAGGTTGGACGGCCGCGCGAACTCGCGCGCCAGCAGCAACCGCGACCGCTCGCCGCCCGAGAGCGTGCCGATCCGCGCCTCGGCGATGCTGGGGTCGAACAGGAATTCCTTGAGATAACCGTGCACGTGCTTGCGCGCGCCCTGCACGTCGATCCAGTCGCCGCCGTCCGCGAGCACGTCGCGCACCCGCTTGTCGGGCGCCATCAGGCTGCGCTGCTGGTCGATGATGATCGCATCGAGCGTCTGGGAGAGCTTGACCGTGCCTTCGTCGGGCTGGAGCTCGCCGGTGAGCATCTTGAGCAGGGTCGACTTGCCCGCGCCGTTCGAGCCGACGATGCCGATCCGGTCGCCCTTGGTCACCCGCAGGCTCAGGTCGTTGATGATCGTCCGCTCGCCGAAGCGCTTGGTGACGTGCTTGGCGTCGATCACCACCTTGGTCTGGTTGCCGTCCGATGCGGTGGCGAGTGCGGCGGTGCCCTGCGGCCCCGTCATCGCCGCGCGTTCGGCGCGCATTTCCTTCAGCTTGGACAGGCGGCCCTGGTTGCGCCGCCGGCGGCCGGTGACACCGCGCTGGAGCCAATGCTCCTCGATCTTGAGCTTGGCATCGAGCCGCTGGGCGTTGCGCTCCTCCTCGGCATAGACCTGCTCGGTCCATGCCTCGAACCCGCCAAAGCCGATCTCGGCGCGGCGAATGGAACCGCGATCGAGCCACAGCGTCTGGCGCGTGAGGCGGGTGAGGAAGGTACGATCGTGGCTGATGACGACGAAGGCGCCCTTATAGCGCGTCAGCCAGTCTTCCAGCCATTCGATCGCGCCGAGATCGAGATGGTTGGTCGGCTCGTCGAGCAGCAGTACGTCGGGATCCTGCGCCAGCGCACGGGCGATGGCGGCGCGGCGGCGCTCGCCGCCCGAGGCGGTGGCGGCTTCGCGCGACAGGTCGATGCCGAGCTGGTCGGCGATCGCCTCTGCCTCGTGCGGGGCGGGCGCGTCGTCGCCGGAGAGGACATAGTCCATCAGCGTGGTGCAGCCGGCCATGCGCGGTTCCTGCTCCAGCAGGATGACGCGGGTGCCGGGCACGATCGTGCGGCGGCCCTCGTCGCTGTCGATCGCGCCGGCGATCAGCTTGAGCAGCGTCGTCTTGCCCGCGCCGTTGCGACCGATCAGCGCGAGCCGATCGCGTTCGCCGACATGCAGGTCGAGATTGCGGAAAAGCCAGCCGGATCCCTGAACGAGACCCAGCCCTTCATAGGAAAGCACCGGAGCAGCCATGGTGCAGCACCTAGGAGGCGGCGGCCGCGCCCGCAAGCGGTGAGGTGCCGGGCAGAGCGATGCACCAATGCCACAATTGCAGAACCGCTGCTGACGTTCATGTTCAGGGGCTATTCAATGCCCGGACCCTATGCCATTCCGATGCCGATGTTGGTCAAACCCGTTCTGATCGCGTGTCTTGCGAGCCTCGCGCTCACGAGCCCGGTCCTCGCGCGCCCGATCGGCGCCGAGCAGGATGACGGCCAGCGTGCGGCGCGCGAGCGGCGGCTTCGCGGCCAGAATCTGCCCGTTCGCGAGATCGAGCGGCGGATCATCCCGCGCATGCCAGGCGCGCAATATCTTGGGTTCGACTATGATCCCGAGCACGACGTTTACACGCTCAAGTTCCTGCGCAATGGATCGGTGATCTGGGTGGAGGTGGACGGCCATACCGGCCAGATCCTCCGCCGCATGGGCAGCTAGAGCACACAGAAAAGGACGGGACTGCGAATGCGACTTCTGATCGTCGAGGACGAACCCAATCTCGGGATCCAGCTGCGCACCGCGCTCGAGGGCGCGGGCTATGCCGTCGACCTCGCGACCGATGGCGAGGAAGGCCATTTCCTCGGCTCGACCGAGCAATATGACGCGATCATCCTCGACCTCGGCCTGCCCGAGATCGACGGGCTGACCGTGCTCGATCGCTGGCGCAAGGAAGGTCGCACCATGCCGGTGCTGGTGCTGACCGCGCGCGACAGCTGGTCGGACAAGGTTGCGGGCCTCGACGCGGGCGCCGACGACTATGTCGCAAAGCCGTTCCAGACCGAGGAGCTGATCGCCCGGCTGCGCGCGCTGATCCGCCGCGCCTCGGGCAACGCCTCGGCCGAGCTGACCGCGGGCGACATCCGTCTCGACACCCGCTCGGGCAAGGTCACCAAGGCAGGCGAACCGGTGAAGCTGACCGCGCAGGAATACAAGCTGCTCAGCTACCTGCTCCACCACAAGGGCAAGGTGGTGAGCCGCACAGAGCTGATCGAGCATATCTACGACCAGGATTTCGATCGCGATTCGAACACGATCGAAGTGTTCGTCACGCGCATCCGCAAGAAGCTGGGCGCCGATGTGATCACCACCATCCGCGGCTTGGGCTACAGCCTCGACGAAGCCAGCTTCACCTGAGGCCGGGCGGGTGGACGCGACGCTGATCTCCGGCGAAGAACCCGAGGCTGCGCCCGCCGAGGCCGATCCGCGCAAGTATCGGCCGGTGCGCGTCACCGGATCGGTCAGCCGGCGCATGCTGCTGGTGGCGACGGCGTGGATCCTGCTGCTGCTCGTCGGCGGCGGCCTCGCGCTGAGCCGGGTGCTCACCGACGCGATCACCCGCAATTTCGACGACCAGCTCGATTATCTCGTCTCCTCGATGATCGTTTCCGCGGAACTTGGTGCGAACGGCGAGGTGGTGCTCAACCGCGAGCTCGCCGACCAGCGCTTCCTCGAACCCAATTCGGGCGCCTATTGGCAGATCAGCGGCAAGGGTTTCGAGCCGTTTCCCTCGCGTTCGCTCTGGGATCGCCGTCTCAAGGTCGAGCAGGCGCACAGGGACCGGGAGATCCACTTCTACGACAGCAACCAGTTCCCCGATCAGAAGCTGCGCGTTGCCTACCGCGACCTGACGCTGCCAGGCTCCCGGGTGCTCTGGCGTTTCGAGGTAGCGGAGAGCCGCGACGTGCTCGACGCGCAGATCGCCACCGTGCGCCGCACGCTGGTGCGCAGCTTCGCGCTGCTCGGGCTGGGGCTGGTGGCGATGGCAGCGCTGCAGACCTGGTACGGGCTGCGGCCGCTGCGCAAGGTGCGGCGCGAGATCGCGAGGCTGCGGGCCGGGCAGACGCAGCGCGTCGGCGGGCCGATGCCGGCCGAGGTCGGGCCGATGGTCGACGAACTCAACGCGCTGGTCGAGCATAACGACCGCCAGGCCGAGGAGGCGCGGCGCCATGCCGGCAACCTCGCCCATGCGCTCAAGACGCCGCTCAGCGTGATCATGAACGCCGCCGCCGCCGGCCAGGCCGACCTGCCCGACACGGTGATCCGCGAGGCACGGACGATGCGGCGGCAGATCGACCACCATCTCGCCCGCGCCCGGGCGGTCGGCCGCCGCGGCAGCGCGCACAGTCGTGCCGAGGTGTGGCCGTCGATCGAGGCAGTGGAACGCGCGGTGGCGCGGCTCTATCCCAATGTCCGCATCGACGTGGACGGGGCGAAGGACGCCATCGCGCATATCGAGCGGCAGGATCTCGACGAGATCCTCGGCAACCTCGTCGAGAACGCGGCGAAATATGGCGGCGGCAGCGTGTTCGTCACCGCGCGGCTCGAATCGGGGTTCGTCGAGATCCTGGTCGAGGACGACGGCATGGGCATCCCCGAAGCCGATCGCATCCGCATCTTCGATCGCGGCGTGCGGCTCGATACCGGCAAGCCCGGCACCGGCCTCGGCATGGCGATCGTCCGCGACGTGGCCGAGATCTATGGCGGCACCGTCAGCCTGGAGGAGAGCGAGGATCTGGGCGGCCTGCTCGTCCGCCTCCGCCTGCCCGCCGCGGGCTGAGGCTCAGGCCGGCTCGACCGCGCGCATCGCCTCCGCTGCGATCTCCAGGCTGCGCTTGCGGGCCTGGTGATCGAACATCGCGCTGGTCAGCATCAGCTCGTCGGCCTGGGTGCGTTCGATAAAGGCCTCGATCTCGCGGCGCACCTTGGCGGGGCCGCCGATCGCCGAGGCGGACAGCACATGGTCGAGCACGGCATTGCCCTGCGTGCCCAGGCTCTCGCGATAGCCGCGCACCGGCGGCGGCAGCTGGATGCCGCGCCCGGTGGTGCGGATCGCGACGAACGCCTGTTGCTGCGAGCTGGCGAGATATTCGGCTTCCTCGTCGCTGTCGGCGGCGAAGACGTTGAAGCCGAGCATCACGTGCGGCTTGGCGAGCGCCTCGGACGGGCGGAAGTTGCGGCGATAGACCGCGATCGCCTCGTCGAGCAGCCCCGGCGCGAAATGCGAGGCAAAGGCATAGGGCAGCCCCAGCGCGGCGGCGAGCTGCGCGCCGAAGGTGCTGGAGCCGAGGATCCACAGCCTGACGTCCGCGCCCGCGCCCGGTGTCGCGCGGATGCCGGTGCGGCCGTCATCGGCGAAATAGCTTTGCAGCTCCATCACGTCCTGCGGGAAGTCGTTGCCGTCGCTTTCCAGATTGCGGCGGATCGCGGCGGAGACCCGCTGGTCCGAGCCCGGTGCGCGGCCCAGCCCCAGGTCGATGCGGCCGGGGAAGAGCGCGTCGAGCGTGCCGAACGCCTCGGCCACCTGCAGCGGCGAATGGTTGGGCAGCATGATTCCGCCCGCGCCGATGCGGATCGTGCGGGTCGCCTGGCCGACATGGGCGATGACCACGGCGGTGGCGGCGCTGGCAATGCCCTCCATGCCGTGATGCTCCGCCATCCAGTAGCGCTGGAAGCCGAGGCGTTCGGCATGGGCGGCAAGGTCGGCGGCGTTGGCGAGCGCCTGGCCCACGGTGCCGCCTTGGACGACGGGCACCAGATCGAGCAGGGAATATGCGGTCATGGAGAGGATGTGGGGACGCCGGGGCAGCGTTGCCAGAGGGTTGGCGCCGCTACCATCGCCCACGCGCTCGCTGCCTCGCCAAGCATTTCCGCCAGCCGTCATCCCGGCGGAAGCCGGGATGACGAAGATTCGATCAAGCGACAGCCCTCTCCCCATTGGCGAGGAGGAGGAGGAGGACGAAGCCCTCACTCCGCCGGTTGCACCCCCTCGTCGCCGGGCTTGTGGTCGATCGCGCCCGGCGCACCCACCGGCCCCAGCACGCGGCTGCCGTCATCACCCGGACGATAGGTGAGCAGGCGCCGCGACAGCCGCGGCCCCAGCCAGCCTTCCAGCCCCACCGCGAGGCTGAACAGCGCGGGCACGATTACCAGCGTGAGCAAGGTCGAGACGATCAGGCCGCCGATCACCACCACGCCCATCGGCGCGCGGAACGAGGAGTCGCCGTTGAGCGACAGCGCGGTCGGCACCATGCCCGCCACCATCGCGATCGTCGTCATCACGATCGGCTGGGCGCGCTTGCGGCCGGCGTCGACGATCGCCTCCATCTTCCCCACGCCCTTCTCCATCTCCTCCAGCGCGAAGTCGACGAGCAGGATCGAGTTCTTGGCGACGATGCCGAACAGCATCAGCATGCCGATATAGACCGGCAGGCTCACCGGCATCCCCAGGATCGCCAGCATGACCAGCCCGCCCAGCGGCGCGTTGAGCAGCGAGCCCATGTTAACGATCGGCGAGACGAAGCGCCGATACAGCAGCACCATCACCGCGAAGACCAGGAAGATGCCCGAGGCCAGCGCGATGATGAAGTTCTGGATCATCTCGCCCTGCCACTTGGCCTGGCCCACGGTCATCTCGGCCACGCCGACTGGCAGCTGCTTCATGATCGGGAGATTGTGGATCTCCTTCATCACGTCGCCCGAGACATAGGGCTTGCCCGTCGCCGGGTTCATCGCGAGGTCGGCGCCCACTACCAGCCGGCGCTGGAGGTTGAGCCGCTCGACCTTGGTCGGCCCGGCGGCGAAGCGGATGTCCGCCACCGCCGAGAGCGGCACCGACCCGCCGCTCTGGGTCTGCACGCGCATGTTCTGGAGCGTGTCGAGCTTGGTGCGCGAATCCTGGTCGAGCGCGACGCGGATCGGGATCTGGCGATCGGACAGCGAGAATCGGGCACTGTTCTGCTCGATGTCGCCCAGCGTCGCGACGCGGATCGCGTTGGACAGCGCCGCCGTGGTCACGCCTAGGTCCGCCGCGAGGTCGAGCCGCGGCGAGATCACGATCTCCGGCCGCTGCAGATCGCCCGAGATGCGCGGTGCGACGAGCGATTTCAGCCCCTCCATCTGCTTCATCAGGGTGAGTGCGGTCTTGTTGAGCAGTTCGGGATCCTCGCCGCCCAGCGTGATCGTGATGTCGCGCCCGGACGAGCCCCAGCCGAACTGCGAGCGAAAATTCACCCGCGCATCGGGGATGGCGAGCAGCTTGGGCGCCACCCGCTTCTCGAACTCGGTGCTGGTCTCGGTGCGGCCGTTCTTCTTCTCGACCAGATCGGCGGTCACCCGGCCGCTGCCGACGAGCGTACGGGCATAGGTATGCTCGACCCCCGGCTCGGCGCGCAGGATGCCCGCGACCTGCTGGACCACGCGGTCGGTCTGCTCCAGCGTGGTGCCCGGCACCATCTCGACCGTGGCGGTCACGCTGTCCTGGTCCTGTGCGGGCTGGAAGGTCTGCGGCATGGTGACGAGCAGGCCGATCGTGCCGCCGAGCGACAGCACATAGGCGAGGATCGCCACCCAGCGGTGCATCAGCGTCCATTCGAGGAGGCGGATGTACAGCCGCATCATCAGCCCGCCGCCATGTTCGACATGGCCGTGCGCCTTGAGGAAATAGGCCGCGATCATCGGCGTGAGCATGCGCGCCACCGCCAGCGACATCAGCACCGCCGCGACGACGGTGAGGCCGAAATTCTTGAAGAACTGGCCCGAGATGCCCGGCATCAGGCCCACCGGCAGGAACACCGCGACGATCGACATGGTGGTGGCGAGCACCGCCACGCCGATCTCGTCGGCGGCGTCGATCGAGGCCTGATAGGCCGATTTGCCCATCCGCATGTGGCGGACGATGTTCTCGATCTCCACGATCGCGTCGTCGACCAGCACGCCCGCCACCAGGCTGAGCGCGAGCAGCGTCATCTGGTTGAGCGTGAAGCCCATCATGTCCATGAACCAGAAGCTGGGGATCGCCGAGAGCGGGATCGCCAGCGCCGAGATCACCGTCGCCCGCCAGTCGCGCAGGAACAGGAACACGACGATGACGGCGAGCACCGCGCCCTCGATCATCGCCTCCATCGCGGTGTCGAACTGCTCCTTGGCGTATTTGCTCGCATTGTCGAGCAGCTCGAAATGCACCTTGGGATTGTTCTTCTCGAGCGCCTGCAGCTTCTTCTGCGCTTCCTCGAAAATCGTCACGTCGGACGCGCCCTTGGCGCGCTGGATGTCGAACGAGATCACCGGATGCCCGTCATAGCGCGCGAAGTTGCGGCGCTCGGCATAGCCGTCCTTCACCGTCGCGATGTTGGCGAGCCGCACGGTGGCGCCCGTGCCGGTGGCGATCTGGGTCTGGCCCAGCGAATAGGCATCCTTGGCGTTGCCGACGACACGCAGCGACTGTTCGAAGCCCGAGATCTGCGCGCGGCCGCCAGCGGCATTGAGGTTCACCTGGCGCAGCTGCTGGTTCACCTGGCTCGCGGTGAGGCCGTAGCTGGCGAGCTTCACCGGATCGAGCACCACGCTGACTTCGCGGCTCACGCCGCCATTGCGCTGCACCGCCGCCATGCCGCTGATCGACAGCAGCTCCTTCGACACGCTGTTGTCGATGTACCAGGAAAGCTGCTCGACGGTCATGTCGGTCGCGGTAGCGGTGAAGCTGGCGACGTCGTTGCTGCTGGCGCTGTCGACCCGGCCGACCTGCGGCTCGAGGATGCCGTCGGGCAGGTTGCCGCGGATCTGCTGGATCGCGCTGCGCACGTCCTCCACCGCACGGTCGATCGGGGTGCCGATCGCCAGCTGCACCACCGTCTGGCTGTTGCCTTCGGAAACGGTGGAGTTGATCTCGTCGATGCCCTGCAGGCTGCGCACCGCCGACTCGACCTTCTGGGTGATCTGCGTCTCCAGCTCGCTCGGCGCGGCGCCGGGCTGGCTGATCGAGATCCACACGATCGGAAAGTCGATGTCCGGATCGTTGTTCACGTCCATCCGGCTGAAGCTTACCAGCCCGGCGATCGTGAGGAACAGGAAGAGGACGATCGGCGGGACCGGGTTACGGATCGCCCAGGCCGAGATGTTGCGAAAGCTCATCGCGCCGATCCCTTACTTCTTCTGGAGCTGGGGTATGACCTTCTGGCCCGGATTGAGGAACGCGCCCGCGGTCATCACCACGCGCTCGCTGCCGGTGAGGCCGCTGGTGATCCGCACGCCCTGGTCGGACACGTCGCCGGTCTTCACGTCGCGGCGGACCGCCTCGTTCTTGTCGTTGAGGATATAGACATAGGTGCCCTGCTGGTCGCTCTGCACCGCCGATTGCGGCAGGATCACCGAGGTGACCGAACCGGCGACGATCCGCGCGCTGGCGAAGCCGCCGGGGCGCAGCGCCGGGTTGTAGGGAAGCGCGATGCGGGCGATGCCGAGCCGGCTGGTCGGGTCGATCACCGGCGAGACCTGCCACACCTGGCCTTTGAAGCTGGTCTGGGTACCGACCGGCGTCACTTCCGCCGGCGCGCCGACGTGCAGCTTCTGGACGTCGGCCTCGGAAAGTTGGGTGCGCAGCTCGAACTGGCCGTCCATCGCCATGCGGAACAGCGTGCCCGAGCCCGAGCTGACGATCTGGCCCGGCTCGATCTGGCGGGCGAGCACCAGGCCCGCTTCCGGCGCGCGGATGTCGAGCCGGCGGTTGCGCGCCTGGGTCTCGGCGAGCTGCGCCTTGGCGACGCGCACGCGGGCGAGCGCCTGGTCGCGCGTGGCAACGCGCTGGTCGATGTCGGCCCGGGAGATGAATCCGTTTCCGACCAGTTGCTGCGCGCGGTCGAGATTCGCCTGGGCGAGCTTGGCATCGGCCTCGGCGACGCGGATCTGCGCGGCGAGCGACTCGGCGGTCTGCGCCTGCACCGAGCGATCGACCACGGCGAGCACCTGGCCCTTCTTCACCCAGCTGCCGGCATCGACCAGCACGCGCGTGACGAGACCGCCTTCGCCCGCGACGCCCACCGGCATCTCGCGCTTGGCGGCGAGGCTGCCGGTGCCGGTGACGATCGTCGACGCGGTCTGCTGCCCCGGCGCCGAGACGGTGACGGTGAGCAGCTGGCCCTGGCCCTTGGCCCCCTTGGCGGCGGGCAGCGGCTTGGTGGCGGGGCGTCCCATCAGCAGGAAGCCGGCGATCACGACCAGCACGAAGGCGCCGAGGCCGATCCACAGCCACCGCCGCCCACGCCGCGCCGGTTCCCCCTCGAACCCGAGCTGCTCCTGCCGATCCAACATCCCTGCCTCGTAATTCATGCGCCCACCTCGTCCGGGGCGCGTGCACGCCCCTCGTCGCACTGTATTATAGGAATATATCACCGGCGGCAAGGCCGGCGTAGCAACGCGCGGTGACATGCCCGGTTGCATGTAGCCGCGCAAGTGACACCAAAGAATAAGCGCGTGGCTATCGGACCTCGCAAGTAATGCCAATCGTTTGTTGCCGCCCTCGCCGTTCAGCCTGCGTTCGTGTGCAGGCGTCGACAAGCCGGTGTAGGATGACGACAAACCACAGGAGGAACATCCCCATGATCCGCTCTCTGCCGCTCGCCGCGCTGCTCGCGCTCGCTGCCGCGCCCCAGGCCCTCGCCCAGGTGCAGCCGGTCGCTCAACCGATCCCCGCCGACGGCACCGTGCTCGACATCGTTGCCGAGGGGACCAGCACCCGCGTGCCCGATCTCGCGCTGATCCAGGCCGGGGTGGTCACCACCGCGGGCACCGCGGGCGAGGCGATGCAGCAGAACGCCGCGCGGATGGCGGCGGTGCTGGGCGCGCTGCGCAAGGCCGGCATCGCCGAGCGCGACCTGCAGACCAGCTCGGTCAACCTTGCGCCGCAATATCGCTACCAGGAAAACAAGTCGCCGGTGATCACCGGCTACCAGGCATCGAACCAACTGACCGTGCGCTTCCGCGACATCGCCAGGAGCGGCACGATCCTTGATGCGCTGGTCGCGCAGGGGGCGAACAACATCGCCGGGCCGAACCTCACGCTCGCCGACGAGGACGGTGCGCTCGACGAGGCGCGGCGCGACGCGATCGCTAGGGCCAAGGCGCGGGCCGCGCTCTACGCACAGGCGGCCGGGCTCAAGGTCGATCGCATCCTGCTGATCTCGGAGGCGGGCATGCCGCAGATGCCGCAGCCGGTTCCGATGCTGATGCGCGGCAAGGCGATGATGGCCGAGGCCGATACCGCGATCGTGCCCGGCGAGCAGAAGGTCACTGCCAGCGTTTCGGTGCGCTTCCTGCTGAAATGATCTGGACATGAAAAAAAGAGCCGCCCCGGCTGGGACGGCCCTTTTTGTTGGTCTGGTGGAAGCGGGATGCTTAACGCACCGCGCCGCGACGCACCAGGTTGACGATCGCCAGCAGGATGACCGCACCCACCAGCGAGACCAGGAAGGTCATCGGGGTGATCACGCCGCTGTTGATGTTACCACCGAACAGCAGACCGCCGACAAACGCGCCGACGATGCCGACGACGATGTTCAGGAAGATACCCTGCTGGGCATCGGTCCGCATGATGATGCTCGCAAGCCAGCCGACGACGCCGCCGATGACGAGCCAAACGATAAAGCCTACCATTCGTCCCTCCTTTACTTGCCCGGCGACCCGGGCGACGTAATGGAAAATCCGCGAATGGTCGCTTTGGTTCCGAAGCGATTTTTTGCGTTGTCAAGGGAACTTTCGGCACGCGAAACGAAAAAATCAGAACTTCTGCTGGCGTTCGTAGAGCGAGCGATAATGTTGGATGCGGGTGACGCGCAGCCCCGGCATGCCCGAGCGATCGATCGCGCGCTGCCAGCCGGCGAATTCCTCCATCGTGAGGCCGTAGCGATCGCACACTTCGTCCACGGTCAGCAGCCCGCCATTGACGGCGGCCACGACTTCGGCCTTGCGCCGCACGACCCAGCGGGTGGTGTTGGGCGGGGGCAGGCTGTCCAGGGTCAGCGGCTCGCCGAGCGGACCGATCACCTTGGCAGGACGGATCTTCTGGTTCTCAATCATCTACCAAACCTCTTCGGGGCCGGCCGCCCCTGTTACGCAACCGTGAAACGACTTTTACCCGCCCGCCTTGAACATCGGCTAAAATGGCAAGGTAAACGCGCGCTTCACGCCTCTCCCCACCGGTGAAGCGCGGCTGCCGCGGCGCGATGGAAGGCTCCATCGGCCGGGGCGAGCAACGCTGCCACGGGGATCGGCATCGAAAGCCGGGTCTGGATTCGCGCGGTGGGGCTGGCGGCCTGCCGGCTCGTCACCATCGCCATCAGCACCGCCAGTCCCGTGGGGAGCATGGCAGCGCCCAAGTCGCGGTTCGGATGGGCAAAACTCAAGTCCACCAATGCGTTTCCAGTCGTCCTTCGAGCGCGCAGTATAACCCCGCAGTGCTGAAAGGGCCGTAAAGGCGCTGAAAACCCCCGCTTAACTTCCGTGTCCGGCAGGTTTCCGCACGCTTCGGGTGGCATCCGGAACGGACCTTCCCTATCTGCGCGCGGATGAACCCCGGTGATTTCCAGCTAGCCGAGCCGCTTTCCGGGCGGCGCATCGTCGTCGCCATGTCCGGCGGCGTCGATTCCTCCGTCGTCGCCGCGCTCGCCGCGCGCAGCGGTGCGGAGACGATCGGCATCACGCTCCAGCTCTACGATCATGGCGAGGCGGTGGGCCGGGCAGGCAGTTGCTGTGCCGGGCGCGACATCCGCGATGCGCGCGCGGTGTGCGATAAGCTCGGCATCGCCCATTACGTCTTCGACCATGCGAGCAGCTTCCAGACCCAGGTGATCGACGACTTCGCCGACGAGTATCTGGCGGGCCGCACCCCGATTCCTTGCGTGAAGTGCAACATGGGGCCGAAGTTCACCGATCTGTTCGCGCTCGCGCGCGACCTCGGCGCCGATTGCCTGGCGACCGGCCATTATGTCCGCCGGGTGCTGGGCGCGGAGGGCGCCGAGCTGCACCGCGCCGCCGATCCGGCACGCGACCAGAGCTATTTCCTGTTCGCGACCACGCAAGGCCAGCTCGACTATCTGCGCTTCCCGCTGGGGGGCCTGCCCAAGCCCGAGGTCCGCGCGCTCGCCGCCGAGCTGGGCCTGGGTGTCGCCGGCAAGCCCGACAGCCAGGACATCTGCTTCGTTCCCGACGGCGACTACGCCACGCTGGTGAAGAAGCTGCGGCCCGAAGCAGAAGCCGGCGGCGACATCGTCGACGAATCCGGCACCAGGCTGGGCGAGCATCGCGGCCTGATCCACTTCACCGTCGGCCAGCGCCGCGGGCTGGAGATCGGCGGCGCGCCGGAGCCCTATTACGTCCTGCGGCTGGAGCCGGACACGAAGCGGGTCGTGGTCGGGCCCCGCCGCGCGCTGGCGGTGGGCGCGGCGCGGCTGGAGAACATCAACTGGCTGGCCGGGGCCTATTCGGGGCCTATGACGGCCAAGGTGCGCAGCCTCGCCAAGCCGGTGGCGGCGCGGATGGAGGGCGACCGGGTGGTGTTCGAAACGCCCGAATATGGGGTCGCGCCGGGCCAGGCCGCAGTGCTGTATGCCGGCGATCGCGTGCTGGGCGGCGGCTGGATCGCAGCGACCGAGCGCGCGACGCAGATCGCCGCCTAAACCGTTCAGGCGAAATCTTTTCCAGACGATTTGCGCGCGCGCGAAGATCTGCAGCTTGACCCGGTTCGCATTTTGGCGGAACGCTTCACGCAGATTGCGTTGCAGCAACTGGATGGCCACCACGCCATCGTGTTCCGAGTGAGACTTCGCATGCCTTCGATGCTGGCCGCCCCCTGGTGGGTTGCCCAACTTGCTACTGGCGCCAAGTCGTTCCGCGACAATCCCCTGATCGGATCGCCACGCCTCAACGCCTATGGCCTGCATACCGGCCGGGCCCGGCTTGCTCATCGCTTGGCGTGGGCGCGCCGCGCGCGCCTGACGGCGGGCCTTGCGCCGGAGGATCGCGCGGCGTTTGACCGCGACGGCTTCGTCATCGTCCGCGACTTCCTGCCCCCCGCCCTGTTCACGGCGCTCCGCGACGCCGTGCTGGCGCAGCGCTTCGACACGCGCGAGATGCGCCAGGGCAATACCATCACCCGGCGGATTGCCATCGGCCCGGCATTCCTGCAGGCGATTCCGCAAGTGCAGGCGCTGCTGCGCCATCCGCGCTTCCGCGCCCTGTGCCATTATGTCGGCAGCTTCCGCAGCGAGCCGCTCCACTATGTCCAGACCATCCTGACCGACAGCGGCGTTCCCGATCCCGATCCGCAGACCAATCTCCACGCCGATACCTTCCACCCGACGCTGAAGACCTGGTTCTTCCTCAACGATGTGGAGGAAGCGGACGGCCCCTTCTCCTACGTGCCCGGCTCGCACCGACTGACCGCCCAGCGCCTGGCCTGGGAACAGGCGCGCAGCATGACCGCACGGGCGAGCACCGACATTCTCTCCGCCCGCGGATCGCTGCGGATCGCCACGGAGGAATTGCCGGGGCTGGGCCTGCCCGCGGCGCAGCGCTTCCCGGTCCCCGCCAACACGCTGGTCGTCGCCGATACCTGCGGCTTCCACGCGCGGGTCGCCGCCACCCGGCCGAGCCGCCGCCTGGAGCTGTGGTCGTTCAACCGCCGCAACCCCTTCCTCCCCTGGACCGGCGCCGACCTGCTGGGCCTGCCCGGTATTGCCGAGCGGCGGATAGATGCGATGTGGCACCTCCGCGATCGCTTCCAGATCCTGGGCGGGCAGCCATGGCAACCGAGCGGTACCAAGCGGGTGCTCGATGACTGATGCAACGCGTTGGTCTTGCATCAAGGACTAGCCGGTGCGAGACGCGCAACGATCATCATTGAAATAACGGCCGTGGATGCTTGCCGCTCGCTTTCGATACCGGAAGGATCCACAGGGGACGGGCATGATAGTAGGTAGCGTTCGGACGACCATCGATCACGGTTCGGAGGTAATCCGCGCCGAAGCAGCTGCCTTGCGCATGCTGGCAGACGCGCTGGGCCCGGAATTCTCCGCCGCCGTTGACCTGCTGGTGGGCGCGCCCGGGCGCATCATCCTGGCGGGCATGGGCAAGTCCGGCCATATCGCGCGCAAGATCGCGGCAACCCTCTCGGCCACGGGCAGCGCGGCCTATTATCTGCACCCGGGCGAGGCCTCGCACGGCGATCTGGGCATGATGCGCAGCGGCGACGTGTTGCTGGTCCTGTCCAATTCGGGAGAAACGCCCGAAGTGGTCGCAGTTCTCACCCATGCACAGCGGCTGGCGGTGCCGGTCATCGCGATGACCGCCGGCGCCCAGTCGATGCTGGCGCGCAACGCCACGATCACCCTCGTCCTGCCCGCCTGCGGCGAGGCATGTCCCGAAGGCGTGGCGCCGACCACGTCGACCACGATGATGCTGGCGCTGGGCGACGCGCTGGCGGTGGCAGCGATGCGCAAGCGCGGCACCTCCCGCAACGAGCTGGCGCACTGGCATCCGGGCGGGCGCATCGGCTGGGGCCTGCAGACGCTGGACGCGCTGGTCCGCCGCACCGAGCCGCTGCCGCTGGTGCGGGAGACGACCTGCGCGCGCGACGTGGTGCTGGAGATGACCTCCTGCGGCAAGGGCGTCGCCGGCGTCGTCGATGCGGAAGGCGACCTGATCGGGGTGATCACCGATGGCGATCTGCGCCGTGCGTTCGATCGCATGCTGCTGGCGGTCGCGGGCGAATTGATGACGCGCGATCCCGTCACCATCACCAAGGATGCGACGGTGGACGAAGCGATCGCCCGCATGCAGGAGAACAAGATCACCGTGCTGTTCGTGATGGAAAAAGACGGATCGCGCCGCCCCTGGGGGCTGCTCCACATCCATGATCTCCGTCTCGGTGCCTGAGACCAACCGCATGGAAGCGAACCACACTCCGCGCGGCGTGATCGTGATCCCCGCCCGCTACGCCTCGTCGCGCTATCCGGGCAAGCCGCTGGCGCCGGTGAAGGGCGCCACTGGCGAGCAGCAGCCGCTGATCGCGCGCGCGATCGCCGCCGCGCGCCGGACCGCGCTGGACCTGCCGCTATACGTCGCCACCGACGACGCGCGGATCGCGTCCGCGGTGGAAGCGCTGGGCGAATCCGCGGTGCTGACGCCGGAAAGCTGCGCGAACGGGACCGAGCGGGTTGCCGCGGCGCTGGAAGCGCTCGACATCGCGCCCGAATACGCCATCAACTTTCAGGGCGACGCGCTGCTCACGCCGCCCGACTTCGTCGCGGCGCTCGCGGCGTGGATGGAAGCGCACCCGGCATGCGCGGTCGCGACGGTGGCGATGCGCTGCTCGGCAAGCGTCTACACCCATCTGCTCGCGGATCAGGCCGCCGGGCGCAGCGGCGGTACCACGGCGGTGACCGACGCGGCGGCGCGGGCGCTCTATTTCTCGAAGCGCGTGCTCCCCTTCCTTGCGGCGCCGCCCGAGGATCGCGACAACCCGGTGCTGCTGCACCTCGGCCTCTATGCCTATCGCCCCGAGGCCCTGCACCGCTACCGAGCGCTGCCGCCCTCGCCTGCCGAACTGGCTGAAGGGCTGGAGCAGCTGCGCTTCCTGCACCACGGCATCCCGATCGACGTGATCACGCTCGAATCGCCCGGCTGGGACCCGATCGAACTCAACAACCCCACCGATCTCGGCCCCATCGAAGCGACCCTCGCCGCCCGCGGAATCGCGTGATGGCCCGGCCGCGACCGGCCTTTCTGCGAATCCCGCCCTTCCCCCGCGCGCAGCATCTGCCGCTCGTCATGCCGGGGCGAGGGGACGGCACGGTCGCTCCCGCGGAGGTGATCGCCCGGCTGCGCGCGCTGCGCGTCGGCGGCGGCTTCTGGCAGGGCCAGCCGGACCTCCCGCCCGCACGGGACCTGCTGTTCGCGCCGGCATCGGCCGCGCAGCTCCGCGAGATGCTCGCCGCCGCCCCCGCCGATGCCGCAGCGCGGGGCTGCACCACGGGCACGGGTGCCGCCGGGCTGGTCCGGCTGGGCGCGGTCGATCCCTGGTGGGTCGTCGAACGCAGCGGGACGATCTTCGCCGATGCGGACGATGAGCTGGCGCTCGTGGCCGCGCTCGCCGGGCGCCGGTTGCGGCTGTTCGGCGCCGGGCGGTTCGCCGCGCTGGGCGACGCCACGGATGCGGCGGCGCTGGAACGCATCGTCGCCGCCGAGTTGCTCGCGGACCGGGACTATCGCGACCCCTTCACCGGCGAATCGACGTCGATCCTCGCCGTGCTGGCGCAGCTGGGCAGCTGGCGCGCGCTGATCGACGGCAATCGTGACGTGACCCAGGTGCTGGGCGTCGCGGGATGGAAGCGCGAGACGATGGAAGCGCTGCTGTGGGACGGCGGCAAGGGTCCGCGCTATTGCCGCGGCAGCGCGGGTGGCGGCACGACGCTGCTGTGGCGATCCCGCGTGCCGCCGGCGATCCTCCGCCAGCTGGACGCGGATGGTGGACCGCTGGGCGAAATCGAGGACGGGTTCGTCCGGTCGGTGGGGCTCGGCGCCAATTGCGTGCCGCCGCTGTCGATCACCGTCGATCGCCGCGGGGTGCATTTCGATCCCGCGCAGGCGAGTGATCTGGAGCTGTTGATCGAACGCGGCGGCTTCGCACCTGTGGTGCTGGGCCGGGCGGAAGCGCTGATCGCCCGGATCGTGGGGGCGGGCCTCAGCAAATATGGCCGGGCCAGTGCGCCCCTGCCGCGCCCGGCCGGCGCGCGCCGCCATGTGCTGGTGACCGGCCAGGTGGAGGACGACCGCTCCGTCCAGTGCGGCGCCGGCGGCAGGACCAATCTCGACCTGCTGATCGCCGCACGCGCCGCCGAACCCGATGCCTATCTGATCTACAAGCCTCACCCCGACGTCGAGGCCGGCCATCGCAAGGGCGCGATCGACGATGCCGTGGCACTGCTCCATGCCGATGCGATCGAGCGCCGCGCCCCGATTTCGGCGCTGCTCGACATGGTCGACGCGCTGCACGTGCTTACCTCGCTCGCCGGATTCGAGGCGCTGTTGCGCGGTCGGCACGTCGTCACCCACGGCGTTCCTTTCTACGCTGGCTGGGGGCTGACCCAGGATCTCGGCACGATTCCGGCGCGGCGCACCGCGCGCCGCACCCTCGCGGAGCTGGTGGCGGCGGTGCTGATTCTCTACCCGCGCTATCTCGATCCCGTCACCCGCCTGCCCTGTCCGGCGGAAGTCCTGGTCGAGCGTATGATTGCCGATGTCGCCGCGACGCCGACAATGCTGGAGCGATTGCGCACGCTGCAAGGGAAGGTTAGAGGCAAGCTTACGCGCAGGGGAACCGGGCGATGAAGCATGTACGGCCGTTACGCCGATCCTTTCTGTTTCTTCAGGGGCCGCCGGGCCCGTTCTTCTGGCAGCTGAGTCGCGAACTCGAGGCGCGCGGCAACGCCGTTCATCGCATCAACCTCAACGGCGGCGATCGCTACGACTGGCCGGTGGGCAGCGTCGACTATCGCGGACGCTTGGCGGCCTGGCCGATCTTTTTCGATCGCTTCGTGCGAGAGCACGACATTACGGACCTGGTGCTTTACGGCGATTGCCGTCCGATGCACCTGGCCGCACACCGGCTGGCCAAGCTGCGCGGCGTTGCGATCCACGTGTTCGAGGAAGGCTATATCCGGCCGGACTGGATGACGCTGGAGCCGGACGGCGTGAACGGGCACTCGACGCTCGAACGCGACCCCGCGATGATCCGCGAACGCGCGCGCGATCTGCCGCCGCTGCCCGATCTGCCCGCGATCACCGCGAGCTTCGGCCGGCGCGCGCGCGATTCCTACTGGTATTATCACCGCGTCGTCACCGGGCGCTTCCGCTTTCCCTTCTACCGTTCGCACCGCAAGGGAATCATCATCGTCGAGGGGCTCGGCTGGATCCGCAAGTTCGCGCTCAGCCGCCGGCGCACCGCCCAGGCCAAGGCGACGCTGGCGACGCTGGCCGACAAGCCCTATTTCCTGTTCCCGCTGCAGCTCACCGGCGATTACCAGATCCGCGAGCACTCGCCCTTCGGCACGATGATGACGGCGGCCGACTATGTGCTGGACAGCTTCGCCCATTGCGCGCCTGCCGATGCCCATCTGCTGGTGAAGGAACACCCGCTCGACTGCGGGTTCCACAATTGGCGCGCCTTCCTGCAGAAGCGCGCGCGCGCACTGGGCCTGGAGGGGCGCGTCCACCATCTCGAGGGCGGCGATCTCAGCAAGCTTGCCCGGGATGCGCGCGGCATGGTGTGCGTCAACAGCACCTCTGGCACACTGGCGCTTTCCGCGGGCAAGCCGGTGATCGTGCTCGGCGAGGCGATCTACGACGTGCCCGGCATCACCCACCAGGGGCATCTCGACCGCTTCTGGGACGCACCCCAGGCGCCTGACATGGAATTATACGATGCGTTTCGCCGCGTGCTGCACGCGCATTGCCTCGTACGCGGCGGCCTTGCCAGTGAGTCGGCGACCGAAACGCTCGTCGAGAACAGCATCGAGCGGTTGCTGGGCGAGGTGCCCGAGCAGATCGCCCGTGTCGGCGAGCCCGCCCTGTTCTTTCACGGAACCGCACCCGCCGCCTAGTCCGTCGGCAGCGGCGCCGAATGCGTCCGTTCGGCAGGCGCGGCGGTCAGGCGGTGGGTTCGAGCCCCGCATCGTCGAACCAGCCGCGCCGCCGGCCGGCGCGGAACACCAGGTTGACCAGCGGGTTCGACCAGCCGCAATTGGTCGCGAAATCGCGCTGCAGCGTGTCATGGTGCAGTTGGTGCGCCTCCGGAGTCATCAGCAGGCCGCAGCGGCGCATCGCCATGACGATCCACGGGTTCTGCTCCCGGTGCAGCGCGCCGTGGAAATATTGGGCGAAGGCGCCGCCGACGATCAGCGCGACGCCGCCCGCGGCTGCCCAGCCGGGCACCAGCCCGGTGAACGCCAGCACGTTCAGCACCACGGAGAAGGGCAAGGCCGCCAGGATCACGGTGCTGCCGATCAGCCGCCACAGGTCGCGCCGGCCGAGCGCGTGCGGGCGCGGATGATGATTCTTGAAATCATAGACCAGCCGGTCGAGCGGACTCACCTTGGCCATCCGCTCGCGCCACAGCGCCTTGTAATGGTCCGACTCGCGCGATCCCGCATAGAAATACAGCGCATCCAGCCCCTTGCCCGCCGGGGTCGGGCGATAGTCCATGTACATGTGGACGAGGCCCGAGGCGAGATCGGCGGCATACCAGCCGGCAAGCAGGGCCGGAATCGCCCACCAGCTCGGATCCAGCACCGCCGCGACCAGATTGGCCGCGAGCGACACAAGAAACAGCGGCATCAGAATACGTCGCGCCATGCAGCTCTCACTCGTCTCCGCCATGGGATCGGCGGGTGATAGGCTGCGTCCTACGCATTGCATTGTCGCGCATCAACGGCTTGATTTGTCCGATGCGCAGGCGCAAGCGACGCTGCATCGTGACCATGCCAGCCTCTCCGATCGCGCGATCCGGCAAAACGGACTGACTTCCCACAGTAATGCAGCGCGACCTTCTCATCGACATCAGCCGCCTGATCTGGCGCACCTGGTCCGGACGGTTGCCGACCGGGATCGATCGGGTGTGCCTTGCCTATGTCGACCGGTTCGCCGATCGCGCCCAGGCAGTGGTCCAGCGCGGCAATCTTCGCCAGATCCTCACCCCCGCGCTGTCCGACTCGATCTTCCGCCTCATCCGCGAGGGCGGCCCCCAGTTTCGCACCCGCGCACCAAGGCTGGCGATGCGGGCCGTGGTTGCGCAGCGCGGCGGGCAGTCCGGGGAGGACCGTCTGTACCTCAATGTCGGCCATACCGGGCTCGACGCGACCGGCCTCGTCGCCTGGGCGCAACGCGCAGAGGTGCGACCGGTCTATCTGATCCACGACCTCATTCCCCTCACCCATCCCGAATTCTGCCGGGTCGGCGAGGATATCCGCCACCATCGCCGCATGGCCAATGCGCTGGCCAGCGCCGCCGGCATCATCGGCAACTCGCAGGCCACGCTCGACGACTTCGCCGCCTTCGCGGCAGCGGAGGGCAAGCCGTGCCCGCCCATGCTGCCGGCGCTGCTCGGCGGGCATCCGCTGCCCGCCGACGCGCCGCCGATCCCGCTCGATCGACCCTATTTCGTCACGCTCGGCACCATCGAGGGGCGCAAGAACCATGTCCTGCTGCTCCAGCTCTGGCGCCGGCTGATCAGCCACAACCCCGCCGCCTGCCCCAAGCTGATCATCATCGGCCAGCGCGGCTGGGAGGCCCAGACAGCGCTGGCGATGCTCGATCGGTTGCCGATGCTCGCGGGCCATGTGCAGGTGATCGAGGATTGCGCCGACGCCGATCTGGCAGGCTATCTGCGCGGCGCCCGCGCGCTGCTGATGCCCAGCTTCGCCGAAGGCTATGGGTTGCCGGTGGTGGAGGCGCTCGGCGTCGGCACGCCCGTCGTGGCGAGCGACCTGCCGGTGTTCCGCGAACTGGCCGGCGACCTGCCGATCTATTGCGATCCACTGGACGGCGCGACCTGGCTGGCGGCGATTGCCCATCATCTGCAGGAAGGCGAGGTCCGCGCGGCACAGCTGGCGCGCGTCCAAGGCTATGTGATGCCCAGCTGGGAGACGCATTTCGCCGCCGTGGAGCCTTGGCTCGACAGCCTCTGACGGGGCGCTGATGCTGGAGGTCCAGGGGGTTCTGTTGCCCGGCCCCCCTGGCGGCCGCTGGAGTCCACTTCTGTTGCCCGGTGTGGCCCGACCGCGCATTTTAGAATAACCTTAGGCCGTTAGGCCTTGGGGTTACGCCGCAATAGCGAGTGCTTCGTTATCGTTGGCACTTGTGTAATGGGCCGTTGCGGTGGTCCCATTCCGAGCGAAGACAGCGCTTTTCAATACACGTCGATCCTGGTTCGGCCCCGTCAGAAACGGTGTCCAGATACACCACCGGTTATGGTGGAGCCGCCGGGTACTGCCCCCGGGTCCGCTGCATCTATTGTACGCCATTGTTTATCGCCATAGCCGGGCGAACCCGGCAAAACCCTATATAGGGCGTTCGCGCTTAATGAAAAGGTCAGGTTGCGCGGATTAAGCGCCTTCACACCGCCCCATTCGGTTGGCATGGAGAGTGCATCATGTTGACGCAGCGTTCCCGCTACGCGCTCCGCGCAATGCTCTTCCTTGCCGAACAGCCGATCGCCGGCGCGCCCGTGCCGATGAACCGCATCGCCGCCGAGGCGAACGTGCCGCGCAAATTCCTGGAACTGATCCTCGCCGATCTGCGCGAGGCGAGCTTCCTCGTCTCCACCCGCGGCAAGATGGGCGGCTATCGCCTCGCCCGGCCCGCGCACCTGATCTCGCTGGGCGAGATCATCCGGGTGATCGAGGGGCCGCTGGCGCTGGTCCCCTGCGTCAGCCGCACCGCCTATCGCCCGTGCAACGACTGCAAGGACGAGGCCGCCTGCGCGATCCGTCGCGCGATGGCCCGCGTCCGCGACGAAACCGCCCGCATCCTCGACGGCACCAGCCTGGCCGATGCCGCGGCGGAGGAACTGGCGGCGGCCTAAGCCCCCGCGTTGCGCTTCTTCAGCTCGTCGCGAATCTCGCGCAGCAGCACGACATCGGCCGGATCGGCGGCGGGCGGCGCTTCGCCCTTGGCCTTGTCGCGCTCGGCGGCGGCGATCACCTTGTTCACCGTGCGCACCAGCAGGAAGACGATGAAGGCCAGGATCAGGAAATTGATCACCACGGTGATGAACGCGCCGAATCCGATCAGCGGCACGCCCGCGGCCTTGAGCGCGGCGTAGTTGGACGGCGAGCCGGTATAGCTGGGCGGAATCGCGCCGAGCCGCAGGAAATAGCCGGAGAAGTCCACCCCGCCGAAGATCCAGCCGACCAGCGGCATGATCATGTCGTCGGTCAGCGATTTGGTGATGTTGCCGAACGCCGCGCCGATGATCACGCCCACCGCGAGATCGAGCACGTTGCCGCGCGCGATGAACGACCGGAATTCCTTCAACATTCGCCACCTCTCCTTTTGCGAAGGCATCGCGACCTTGCCCAAGTCGCGCAACCCCGCCAACCCCCGAGCGTCCGATTTCGCTTCCTCCCCGCGGTGTAGGCGTCGTATAAGACACCCTGTTGATGGGATTTGGAGGTTGCTTCCCCATGAAGTTTCGTACCGCACTCGTGCCGATCGCAGCCCTGTCGCTCTCGGCCTGCGGGCTCAACAGCGTGCCGACCGCCGAGGAGAATGCCAAGGCGAAGTGGGCGGACGTGCAGGCGCAGTATCAGCGCCGCGCCGATCTGGTGCCGAACCTCGTCGCGACGGTGAAGGGCGCCGCTGCTTCCGAGGGCAAGATCCTGAACGACGTGATCAGTGCCCGCGCCAAGGCGACGTCGATCCAGGTCACCGCCAACGACCTGACCGACGCGAACAAGGTCCAGCAGTTCCAGCAGGCGCAGCAGCAGCTGGGCGGCTCGCTGTCGCGCCTGCTTGCGAGCGTCGAGGCCTATCCGGACCTGAAGAGCCAGGGCAACTTCACCACCCTGATGAGCCAGCTCGAAGGCACCGAGAACCGGATTACCATCTCGATCCGCGACTATAACCAGGCGGTGCAGGACTATAACACCCGCATCCGCACCTTCCCCGATGCGGTGGGCGCCAAGATCTTCTACGGCGCCAAGCCGATGACGCCGTTCCAGGCAAAGGCGGGCGCGGACGTCGCACCGACGGTCAACTTCGGGAACGGCAACTGATCCGTCCCGCCCCCGGAGCGTCGCTGATGCGTGTGCTGCGTTTTTTGGTGCTGCTCGTCGCCCTGCTGGCCGGGGCGACGAGTGCGCTGGCCGACCCCACCTTCCCCAAGCTGACCGGCCGGGTGGTCGATGATGCGCATCTGCTCTCGCCCGAGCAGGTCGCGCAGCTCACCCAGCTTTCGGCTGAGGTGCAGCAGGCCTCCAGCCGGCAGTTCGTCGTCGCGACCATCCCGGACCTGCAGGGCTATGACATCGCCGACTATGGCTACCAGCTGCTGCGCACGTGGGGGATCGGTCAAAAGGGCGCGAACAACGGCATCATCCTGATCGTCGCGCCCAACGAGCGTAGGGTTCGGATCGAAGTTGGCTACGGGCTCGAACCGATCATGACCGACGCCCTGTCGAACCAGATCATCACGACCGTCATCGTCCCCAAATTCAAGGCGGGTGACATGGCGGGCGGCGTTGTCGCCGGGGCGCAAGCGATCGCGCAGCAGATGAAGCAGCCGCTCGAAGCTGCCGAGCAGAAGGTCAAGGAAGCGCAGGATGCGGCGACCAAATCCTCCGCACGCAAGCGCCAGGGTGGCGGCTTGCCGATCGGGTTGCTCTTCTGGTTCATCATCCTGGTGGTGATCCTGGTACCGATGCTTGCCCGCTTCGGCGGTCGCCGGCGGCCCGGCCCCTGGGACGGGCAGGCCTATCGCACGCGGGATAACGACAGCGGCGTGCTGCCGATCGTGCTGTGGACCATCGCCAACGAGATTGGTCGCGCCGCGAGCCACCGCGACGACGATGACCGGGGCGGCTGGGGCGGCGG
>JAPJRE010000105.1 GCA_030824725.1 Sphingomonas sp. | reverse complement strand
CTCGATCGGCTCGAACCCATCGAGATAGGCCGACAGCGCCAGCTCTTTCGCCATGCGCGCATCGCCGCGCCGCGCAGCCGCCACGCTTTCGGCGAGTTTGGCGCGGGCGACCGCGAGCGAGCCGGGAGCCTGTTGTATCACCTGTTCGGGATGACGACGCAGGAACGCGAGCACTGGGTCAGCCTTGGCGTCGCCGATCGCCGCGCCGAGCGCGGCCGGGGTGAGCGCGACCAGGGTTTTCAGGTCCGGAATGCGCCGGCGAAGGGTCGGGTCGGATTTCCAAAGCCGCTCGCCTTCGCGCGCCTGCGCATCCGTGAAGGCGAAGCTCCCGGCTCGGAATGCTAACGCCCAGCGCTGATCGTTGGGCAGATCGGCGAAGCTCTGCATCGCGGTCCCGTCGATGCCTTGCGTCACCACCTGATAGAGCGCGAACACGCTGCGCTGGCGCGCGCGCTCGGCATCGGTGAAAGCAATCGGGGGCGTAGCGAGCTTGGCGGCGTCAGGGCCACGGCCGTTGCCCGTCATCCCGTGGCAGGACGCGCAGGATTGTCGGAACAGTGCATCGCTGGAGACGAGGTTCGGAGCCTTATCGGGCGCGAGCGGCACCGGGTAGGCGCGCAACAGATCGGCCGCGAGCCCGTGCGCCAATGTTGCCACCTGTTCAGTCGGTCCCTTTTCCGCGATCACCGCCTGGAGGTTGGCAGCCCGCTGGATGAGGGCTTGACGCTCCGGCTTCGCCGGCAGGCCCTGAAGCCGTGTCGAGACCGACGCGGCGAACTCCGTCATCTCGGCATATTCCGACGTGCTCTTGATCCGACCGTTGGCGACCGCGCCGCCATAATCGACGGCCATATAGTCGAGCAGCCGCCATGCGGTTTGCACGTCGCCGGGTTCGGCGATTGCCGCAGCAGGGATCAGCAGCGCCGCGAGCGCGGAGAGCAGCCGCAACGAGAGCATTGCCCGGATCAACGCGAGCAGACGCACTACCGCTCTCCCAATTCGCGCCGAGCGCCAGTGACGATTTCATAAGCGGAGTGGAGGAACAGGAGGGCGATGAGGCCGGCGACGGCGAGGTCCGGCCAGGCGCTTCCTGTCCACGCCACCAGACCGGCCGCGGCGATCACCGCCACGTTGGCGAGCGCGTCGTTGCGGCTGAACAGCCAGATCGCGCGAACATTGGCGTCCCCTTCCCGGAAACGCGCAAGCACCAAGGCGGACACGACATTGATCGCGAGCGCGACAACGCCGATTGTGCCCATCAGTTCGGCATCGGGCGCGGTTGCGTTCAGGGCGCGCCAAATCGCGAAACCGATTACGCCCACGCCAAGCGCACCGAGAAACAACCCCTGCGTCAGCGCGACCTTTGCCCTCGCCCGTGCGGACCAGGCAAGCGCGAGAAGACCGATAAGGCTGATCGACCCGTCCCCGAGAAAATCGAGGGAATCCGCTTTCAGCGCTTGGCTATCGGCGATGAACCCGCCGAACAGCTCGGCGACTCCGAAGCCGAGGTTGAGCACCACGACGGTCAGCAGCGCACGGCGATAGGCCGGATCGGTTTGCGCGCGCGCGGGCTCCCCGTGGCACCCGCAGCTTTCGGTAGAAGCATTCATGCGGCCTTCCTTACCACCTCCAGTCGCTGTAGAAGCAAGCGAAATGTGCGACACGTTCGCATAAGCAAGGATGGCATGATGAAGCCGGTGATGATTGGGCAGCTCGCCAGCGAGACCTCGACGAAGGTGACGACGATCCGCTTTTATGAGTCGATCGGGTTGCTCCGATCCGCCCCTCGCACGGCGTCGGGTCGCAGAACCTACGATGCCAGTGACATTGAGCGTTTGCACTTCATCCGCAACGGTCGCCGGCTTGGCTTCTCCGTCGACGAGATCCGTTCGTTGATGGGGCTGGCGCAGAACCCGGACCAGGATTGTGGTGCCGCCTCAGCTATCGCTGCTCAGCACCTCAAGGATGTGGAGGAGAGACTGGCGCAACTCGCGGTGTTGCGGGATGAGTTGGCAATGCTCAGCCAGAGTTGCACCAAGGCGCGCATGGCCGATTGTCGGATCATGAAGGCGATCGGCAAAGGCCACCCTCAAGCCGATCAATAATAATCGGCCAGCCTGAGCTCGCGCACATCACCCGAGGCCATCGTCAGCTTTACGAGGGTGCCAGCAGGCCGGGAGCGCACTTGCCAGAGCTCCCCACGCGTATAGTTCGCATCGATCGAATGGCCGTTCACCGCCACGATCCGGTCGCCGACCGCCCAGCCAGCCTTTTCCGCGGGACTGTTCGCCGCCACATGAACAACGGTGAGCGCCGTTGGTGAGGCTGCGAGGCCAAGGCCGCTACGGTCCTTCAGCATCGGCAGGCGACGACGAGGACCGAGTGGCCGGAGCCACACGAATCCGGCGGTCACGTCGAACACCACGTCGAATTGAGCGATCAGCGGTAGGCCGACATTGCCAACCGTGCTGGTGGAGAGCCAAGCTCTCATCCCGAGTGTGGGGACGTTCGAGACGCCAAGCCCTTCGATGTTGATGTTCTGGATCGTGAAAGCATCGTTGATACGCACACCATCGACGCCGCCGATCGCCGCGGTCGAGACGAGCTTCCCGTTCAACAGCCCTTGATCGCGGGCATAGGCCGACGAGAGCATCAGCGCGGCCGAGCTGCCAAGATCGATCATCAAGGGCACGGGAGGCAAACCCGAGACGGAAGCTCGAATGAACAGCTCCTGCTTGGCACCGCGCCCGAGCGCGACAGCGCGCCAGTCGGGACCGGCGAGAAACGTGCCTGACTTGACGACCGCCATACGCCTTTTCGCGAAATCGAGCGCGATGCAGCTACCCGTGAACATATCGGCACCGAGGAGGATATCGATCGGTCGTCCGAAGGCCGCCGACACTGAACTCAGATCACCAACGACGGCAAAGGGTAAGCGACGGGTTTCGCGGGCGAGCTGTACGTCGATGTCGCGGACCAGCAGCACCGGGGCCTTGGCGCTCAGCCCGCTAATCATGCGCCGCTCACCATCGTTCAAGCCGAGCTTCGCCGCGAGCGCCGTGCTCATGATCGACGCGCCGCTGCCACTGTCGAGCACCGCCCGCACCGGCACTCCGCGCACTTGTGCCGAAACAAGGAGGGTATCACCCGTGCCGACTTCCAGCGGCTCCCATTCGAGGTGAGCCGCACCGAAGTTCCACGAGCCCGCAGACCGGGAAGTCTGTCGCGCGAGCGTTGGAGAACCGAGCACCAAGCCGGTTCCACAGGCCACCAGCCGCGCCACTAATGAGCGTCGAGACATACCGATTGCTTCAACACGGGCCGTCAAAAAGCCACCTCCAGCCCCCCGTCCGCAGGAGAGCAAATTGCGGTTACATGCTCCAGCCACTGGAGGAGCAAGTGCTTTTGGTGCGCCCGAAAATCCTCAGAAGCGCTTGGAGAACTTTAGATGAAGGATGGTGCAGACCGCTTAGATGCCTTCCCGATAACGAACGGTTCCGGGGGACGCTGGGCCGATCGGGACCGCGAACGGTGTAAACGCTCGCGCTAAGTGGCGGCATTCTGATCGCGCTATTTGTCGGCGAGCGTCGCTACGCGGCTACCGGCTTGGTCTCGGCCGATCGCACATAGGCGTAGAGTTTTGGCTTGGAGATGCCGAGCATCGAGCAAATCTTGGCGATCGGCATCGTGTTCTCGTGGTAGAGCCTGACGGGCAGGTCGCGCTTGTCCTTGCCGAGTGCGGCCGGCCGGCCACCCTTCTTGCCGCGAGCGCGGGCTGCGGTGAGACCGGCCTGGGTCCGCTCGCGGATCAGGTTGCGCTCGAACTCCGCCAATGCCCCGAACAGGTGGAAGGTAAGCTTGCCCGACGTGGTGGTCGTGTCGATCGCCTCGTGCAGGCTCAGCAGCCCGACCTTTTCCTCGTCGAGGTAGGTCATCCATCCGATCAGATCACGGAGCGAGCGGCCGAGCCTGTCGAGGCGCCAGACCACCAGTGTGTCGCCGGCGCGAAGCAGCTCCTTCACCTTTTCCAATCCAGGGCGAGCGGCAGTCGCCCCGGAGGCCTTGTCGGTGATGACCTTCTCGCAGCCGGCAGCCTTCAGCGCATCACGCTGGAGGTCCAGGTTCTGCTCGGCGGTCGATACGCGGGCGTAACCGATTTTCATGCGTAGGGCCGGTGGCGCCCCGATCGGGCGCGGTTTGGGAAGAAAGTCGTCATCGGCAGGTCTATGTTGCCCTAGTTTTCTTTACCGGGTAGATTTACGTCGAACAGGCCGGTTTGGCAACGCGAGCGGACTCGCATGGCGATGGGCAGGCAAATCTCCGTTTTCCTTACCTGCGACACTGACCGTCGGCGGTGACGCATCCGGCGCTTGTCCCGCCGCTGGCGATCGAGCGCTACCGCGTCCTTGAACCGCACCTCGCCGATGGCATCCCGCTCGCGGACCTCGCCCGCACCGGCACGCTGAGCGAGCGGACGTTGCAGCGCTGGCTCGGGCGCTACCGTGCCGAAGGACTTGCCGGTCTCGCGCGTCTGCCGCGCAACGATCGGGGCAGGCTGCACCTGCCGGAACATCTGGTCGAACTGACCCGCACTCTCGCCACCAAGCGCCCGCGACCCCCGGTCGCCGCCATTCACCGAAAGGTGCAGGAACTCGCCATCGCGCATGGACACCGAACCCCCAGCTATGCGGCCGTCGCGCGTGTCGTCAGGGCGATACCGGCAAGCCAGATCGCCGCAGCCTCCGATCCGGCCGTCTACCGCGACCAGCACGAGCTAGTGCATCGGCGCGAAGCCGCGACCTCGAACGAGATGTGGCAGGCCGATCATACCGTTCTCGACATTCTCGTGCTCGATGATGCCGGAACCCCGGTGCGTCCTTGGCTGACCGTCATCGTTGACGATCACAGCCGAGCCATCGCCGGTTACTTCCTCAGCCTCGATGCCCCCAGTGCCCTCAACACGGCGCTCGCCTTGCGGCAGGCGATCTGGCGCAAGCCCAATCCCGAATGGATCGTCAGCGGCATTCCCGAACAGCTTTACGTCGACAACGGCTCGGATTTCATCTCCGAGCATATCGAGCAGGCGTGCATCGCCCTCAAAATCCGCCTCATCCATTCGCTGCCGGGGCGTCCTCGCGGGCGCGGCAAGATCGAGCGGCTGTTCCGCACCATCAACGACATGTTCCTGCCCGACCTGCCCGGCCACCTGATCGCGGGCAAGCCGCTGTCGGCGCCAGTGCTCACGCTCGACGAGCTGCGCGCCCGCTTCGAGGCGTTCGTGTGCGGCGTCTATCATCGTCGCCCGCATGGCAGCACCGGCGAACCGCCGATCACGCGCTGGCAGAAGGGCGGGTTCCTGCCCGCAATGCCCGACAGCCTTGAACAGCTCGACATGCTGCTCGTGCACGTGCCCAAGCCCCGTAAAGTGCTGCGCGACGGCATCCGTCTGATGGGCAGGCGCTATGTCGAACCCACGCTCGCGGCCTTCGTCGGCGAGCAGGTCGAGGCGGTCTATGACCCCCGCGACCTGACCGAGATCCACGTCTACCACCAGGGCCGGTTCGTCTGCCGTGCGCTCAGCTCCGAGCACGCTGGGCACCCGTCGTTGCGCGCGATCCAGCGCGCCCGGCGCGGCGCGAAGGAGCGCGACAAGCAGGTGCCTGCCCCCACGGAGACCTTCGATGGCGACCAAGAGGATACGGCTTCCCGGCCCACCACCTACCGAGGGCTCCGGCTCTACGCCGCTGACGATTGAGTTCCTGGTCGAGCAGCCGTTCCTGGCGACCCGCGAACATGCCCGGTTCGTCGAGTTTGCCGAAGCCTGCGCGCACTACCGCTATATCGGCGTGTGTCATGGCCGGCCGGGCGTCGGAAAGACGCGATCGGCGCGCGAGTTTTCCAGCTTCCCCGACCTGGGGGAATATGCCGCGCTCCGTCCCATTGCCGCGCTCCTTGGCGAAAAGGTCGCTCGCTGCCGCGCCGTCTTCTACACCGTGTCGGTCAGCAACACGCCCAAGACGATCGACGCGGTGTTGGGCCTCAACCTCATTAAGCTGGGCTATGCCCGGCTGACGGTCGCGGGCGGCTCGCAGGACGAAATCACCCATGACGCCGCCCGCATCGCCTGCCCCCTCGTCATCGTCGACGAGGCCGACCGCCTGACCATAAAGTCGCTCGAACATCTCCGCGACATGGCCGATCGCCACGGCTTCGGGCTGATCCTGATGGGTATGCCGGGCTTGGAGAAGCGCCTCGCCCGCTATGCCCAGCTCTACTCGCGGATCGGCTTCGTCCACGAGTTCAAACCGCTTACCGAGACCGAAATGCGGCTGCTGCTCGCGACCCACGCCGGCGATTTCGGGATCAGCTTCGACCCGGCCCAACTCGACGCGATCGAAGCGCAGGCAGCCGTGATCCGCATCACGCGCGGCAACTTCCGGCTCATGGAGCGCCTGTTCGCGCAGATGCGGCGGATCATGACCCTCAACCGCGTCGAGGAGGTCACCGCTGACATCGTTCAGGCCGCGCGCGATTGCCTCGTCATCGGACCCGGCAACTGACAAATAGCGCGATCAGAACGCCGCCATTTAGCGCGAGCGTTTACACAGGATAAGATCCATACCGTTTCCGGAACCACTTTCTTGGGGTGACTACACGAAAGTGACGTATCTGCACGGAAAGGGCGAACGGATAGCGAACGTCACGCGGCAAGTAGGGAGTTGACGGCGCGCAGCGGTCGCAAGGCGTCCGGATCGGGTTGATCTTCAACATTCCAGCTATAGTCACCGGTCAGCGAGATATGCTCCCAGCCCAATGGCGCGATGTGGCGTGCGATTTCGTCGGCTGTGCCGATGTCCGCCAGCGCCATTTCGAGATAGCGAGTGTTCCACAAGATGATGGCGGCGACGAGCAGGTTGAGGCCGGAGGCGCGATAGGTCTGGTTCTCGAACCGACGATCGCGCAGTTCGCCGAGCTGGTTGAAGAAGAGCGCGCGGGCGAGCGCGTTGCGGGCTTCGCCTTTGTTGAGGCCCGCCTGGGTGCGCCGGCGCAGGTCGATGTCGCGCAGCCAGTCGAGCATGAAAATGGAGCGTTCGAGGCGGCCCAGCTCGCGTAGTGCGAGGGCCAGTCCGTTCTGTCGCGGATAGGCGGACAAGCGGCGCAGCATTGCCGAAGCAGTGACGGTGCCGGTGCGGATCGACGTGGCGAACCGCAGCAGTTCGTCCCAATGCGCCGCGACATGACCCAATGCGATCGGTTCGGCCGTCATGCCGGCAAGCAAGGGGCCGGATTCTTGGCCGGGAAGGAGGTGTAAACGACGCTCCTTGATGTCGCGCAGGCGCGGCGCGAAGCGGTAGCCGAAGAAGGGCATGAGGCCGAACACATGGTCCGATGCCCCGCCCGTATCGGTGTAGTGCTCCTCGATCGTCAGGCCGGTCTGGTGATACAGCAAGCCATCCAGCACATAGGGCGCTTCGCCAGCGGTCGCCGCGATCACCCGACTTGCGAAGGGGTCATATCGATCCGAGACATGGGTGTAGAAGGCAACGCCTGGTTCGTTGCCGCTGCGCGCGTTGATGTCGCCGATCGCGGCCCCACGGCCCCCGGCATGAAATTGCTGTCCGTCGCTCGACGAAGTGGTGCCGTCTCCCCACAGCGCGGCGAGCGGCATGGCGCGATGGGCGTCGATCAGCCTTCCCAACGCTTCGCCATAGGCGGCTTCGCTGATGTGCCAGTCGTGAAGATGGGCGAGCTGACGCAGACTTGCGCCCCGGCAGGTTTCCGCCATGCGTGTGAGGCCGAGATTGATGCCATCGGCGAGGATGACCGTGAGCAGCGCATTGCGATCGTCGGCTTCCCGGCCCGAACGACGATGGATGAAGCATTCGCTGAACCCGGTCCAGGCATCGACCTCCAGCAGAAGATCGGTGATATTCACGCGCGGCAGTCGATCATAGGCGGCGCGACGGGCAATCTCGGTGGCGGGCGGTGTTGCCGCCTTCAGCGGCGAGATGATGAGACCGTTTTCGTCAAGCTTAACCTGGGGCAGCTCCCCTTGCCGTGCAAGGACCGTTACCTGCTCGATCGCCGTGTCGAGCCTGGTGCGCCGTTCCTCGATATGGCGCTCGAAATCCGTTTCGATGGCGAGCGGCAACGGCCCCTTCTCGCGCAGCGCCGCAAAGGTCGCCGGCGGTATGAGATAGCTGTCGAAATCGCGAAACTGCCGGCTTCCCGCGACCCATATATCCCCGGCTCGCAACCGCTCGCGTAGTTGCGACAAGGCGCATAGTTCATAAGCGGCACGATCAACGATGCCATCCCGCAGGACGAACGGGCGCCATGCGGGCGGCACAAAGCGTAGCGGCACGCGATCAGGCAAGCGCCGTTTGCCGGTCCGATATAGCTCCGCGATGATGGCCAGCGCTGACAGGAGCCCCTGAACCGCGCCGGCGCCGCGAAACTCGAAGGCGTTGAGAAAAGCGCCGACAAAGAGCTTCACCGTCCGATGCCGCTCGATCAATTCGGCGGTGCGATCGACGGTTTCCGGTCGCCCGAGCACTTCGGCCTGCTCGACGGCCACGGCGAAGTGCTGCCAGTCCAGCGCCTCGATCTGCGCCAGAGAATCCACGCCCTTGCTGCGCGCGTCGATGAGGAGGCGGCAAGACCCCGTGAGCGTCCGGAGGTGGCCTTGCAACTCGCGCACCGTCTTGAGGGCTTTGTCGCGGGTCCGGTTCTCGGCGCGGCGCGCCATGCTGCCCAACAGCTTGTCGAACATCGTCAGGGTGGCGTCGGTCAGGCTTTCCTCAAGCCGGATGCCGGTTGCCGCCAGCGTCGCATGGCGGCGCAGGGCATTGAGTTCGCCAAGGTGCTGGGGTGTGATGCGGCTGCCTTCGTCCGCCAGCCTGTCAAAAGTCAAAGCCGGGATCATGTCGGCACGGGCGCGATCGAGGCCCAGCGCGCGGATATAGGCGAGCCGTTCGATCAGGCGCAGGATGTTGCGCGCTGCCGGCGATTGTGGCGCATTGCGCATCCAGGATAGCCATGTCGCGACCTGCCCCGGTCGTCGGGCCAGCAAATCGTCCAGGCCCTGAAGGGTGTCAGGCAGCAGGCCATTCGTGAGCACTTCATAGGTAAGCTGTTCGGCTTGCTGGCGCGCCCGCCGCAGCACCGCTTCGAGAATCGACGGAGAAGGCAGGAGGATCTGCAGGCGCCGGAGTTCATCGACGATGACGTCTGCCATCTGGCCGGGGTGTATGATGGTCTGCGCGATTGGGACCGAGAAGGCGACAACTTCACGGAAAGCGTTGCGGTCAAAAATCCTGAACCCGTGCGATCGTCGGATTTCGACGAGATGCTCGCGACGGGTCTGGTCCCGATGGGCATAATCCGCGAAGGCTGCCGGCGCGACGCCGAGTTGCTGCGCCACATAGGCGAGCACAGGAGCGGGCGGGACTTCGCCCGCTTCCAGCGCACGGCCAGGCCATCTCATATATAGCATGAGCATCGCATAGCCGAGCCGGGTGGCATCGCCGCGACGGCGGCCGACAATTTCCAGGTCGTCGCTGGTCAGCGTATAATGACGCGCGATCTCGCGCTCATCGAGCGGCGCGCCATAATGCCTCGCCCAGATTTCCAGGCTCACCAGTCGCCGTCTCGCCAAGCATCATCTCCTTCGCTTTGCGTGTCCGTCAGACGGTCCTCTGGCGGCCAACAGGAATATGTCCGTTAACTCTGGACCTGTAACGGCGATTCGGACAAGATCGCATAATGACGGGAAAACGGACAGGATCGGGCATCATGTGGCGCTGATCGGCTATGCGCGCGTCTCGACCGCAGACCAGAAGCTGTCGCTCCAGCTTGACGCGCTGAACACTGCCGGGTGCGACCGTATATTCGACGATCACGCATCCGGGGCAAAAGCCGATCGGCCTGGCCTAACCGAAGCGCTCGCCTATTTGCGCCCCGGCGACACGCTGGTGGTCTGGAAACTCGACCGCCTCGGCCGCTCGATGAGCCACCTGATCGAGAAGGTCGGCGAGCTTGCGGCGCGCGGCATCGGGTTCCGCTCACTCACCGAGAATATCGACACCACCACTTCGGGCGGCATGCTGGTGTTCAACATCTTCGGCTCGCTGGCCCAATTCGAGCGTGACCTGATCCGTGAACGCACTCATGCCGGCCTCAAGGCCGCACGCGAGCGGGGCAACAAGGGTGGTCGCCGGCCTGTCGTTACCCCCGACAAACTACGTAAAGCGCGGGCGCATATCGCAGCGGGCCTCACTGTTCGTGAGGCGGCGGCCCGGCTCAAGATCGGCAAAACCGCCCTATACAAGGCTCTGGAAAACGCGTGAAACCGCTGGCGATCAAGAACTCGTGGGTGCTGGTCACAGGGGCTTCGACCGGTTTGGGCAGAGCGTCCGCCCTCCGCTTGGCGGCATCGTACCAGGCCAAGCCCCTGATTGTTGGACGAAGGCTCGATGGACTTGCCCCGCTTAAGTGGAGAGGCATTTGCTCAGCGTGACGCGGTTCGTTCGAACTGCGCGGGGCTGATGTAGTCGAGCGCGGAGTGACGCCGGATCGGGTTGTAGAATCCATCGATATAGCGGGCAATGGCCTGCTTGGCCTGGTCACGGGTGTAGAAGACCGTCCGCCAGACGAGTTCGGATTTGATCGTCTTGAAGAACGTCTCGACCATCGCGTTATCGTAGCAATTCCCCTTGCCGGACATGGAGATGCGGATGCCGTGGCGACGCAGCTCGGCCTGGTACTCCACGGAACAATATTGGCGTCACCTCAAGCTTTGTACGCTGAACAACGATTTTCCGGACATAATGTGAAC
>JAPJRE010000104.1 GCA_030824725.1 Sphingomonas sp. | reverse complement strand
CGCGCATCCTGCGAGCATGGCGGCAAAGGCCAGAGACGCGCATGCGCGCAGGCAAGCGCTGGGATGGGTCTTCATGGGAGCGACCTTTGCCACCCCCGTGCCGCATCCATATGCGCGAATTGTAAGCTTATGTAACGGCCGTGGCGTCCGCGTCCGGCAGGGTGAGGATGGCGCGCAAGCCGCCTTCCTGGCGGTTCTCCAACCGCAGGGTTCCGCCGAAGCGATGCGCGAGCGCTTGCACGATCGAAAGCCCCAATCCGACGCCCCCGGTGTGCCGCGCGCGCGAGGATTCGAGCCGCATGAAAGGCTCCACCAATTCCGGCAGTCGGTCGTCGGGCACGCCGGGGCCGTCGTCCTCGACGCTGAGGAAGATCGTCCCGCCCGTGCGCGCAACCCCGATGGTGACGGCGGTGCCGCCATAGCGGTCCGCATTGTCGAGCAGGTTGGCGAGCATCCGCCGCAGGGCCAGCGGCGTGACCTTCGCCCGCCAGCCGACGCAATCTCCGACCAGCCGGATCTGCTCGCCCATCTCCCGGCGCGTGTGCAGGACCTCGGCCAATTGCGCATGCAGGTCGATCACCGCGCCTTGTCCGCCCCATTCGGGGCCCGGCCGGGCAAAGGTCAGCGCATCGTCGATCAGGTTGCGCATCTCGAGCAGGTCGCGCTCGGCGAGCGCGCGCTGCTCCTCGTCGTCGATGAAGTCGCTGCGCAGTTCCAGCCTGGTCAGGTAGGTGCGGAAATCATGCGCGACCGCGGCGATGATGCGCGTGCGCTCCTCGAGCAGCGCGTGGAGGCGCACCCGCATCTGGAGAAACGCCCCGCCCAATTCCTTCATTTCGCGCGGACCGTGCGTCACCAGCCCGTCGGGATCGTCCTGCCGCACCGCTCGCGCCAACCGTTCGACGGGGCCGGTGGTGAGCGCCGCGAGCCAGAAGATCACCAGAATGTCGAGCACCAGCACCGCGACGCCAACGATCGTCAGTCGCTTGAGAAATCGACTGACCGGCGTGGGGATGGCCCTCTGGATCTCCACTGCGCTGCCGTTGGGCAACGCGACGATCACGCGAAACGGGCTGTTCGAGAATAGCGGCTGTTCCGCCAGGCTCCCCAGGATGTCATGGCCATTCGCCTCGATACGGAACGGTCGTCCACCCAGCGCCTGGCGATAGCGTGCGGCCGCGTCGGATCGGGCCGTGTCCGCATCGGCACGGGCGAACGGCGCGCGGTCCTCCAGCAGTCGCACATTCTGGCGGTCATCCTGAAACGCACGCACGAGATCGGGGTAGGTCTCCGGCGGCGCCCGCTCGAATGCGGTGACGATCGCGGCGACTCGATCGGGAACCGGCATCATGTACAGCCGGTCGTGGTCCTTCGGCCCCAGCCGTACGAACGCGACCAACATGCCGGTAAGGAGTAGGGCGTGGAGCAGGATGATCGCCCCGATCCGCTGGCGCAGCGTCGTGCGCCCCAGCCAGCTCAGCACCGCGTCACCGACGGCGCGAATAGATAGCCGTCGCCGCGCACCGTGCGAATCAGCGCCGGCTCGCGAGGATCGTCGCCCAGCTTGCGCCGCAACCGGCCGACCTGAACATCGATCACGCGATCGGTCGGGGCCGCCAGGCCGCCGCGTGTCCAGTCGATCAGGAACTCGCGTGACAAAATGCGTTGGGCGTTCTGCACGAGCGCGTTGAGCAAGTCGAACTCGCCCGTCGTCAGCGTGACGGGATTGCCGGCAGGGTCGAGCAGGTCGCGCGGCGCGACGCGCAGCAGCCAGCCGTTGAACTGGAAATTCTCGCCCATGCCGCCCGCCGGGATTGCGGCAATGTCGCGCGTGCGCCGGATGATCGAGCGTACCCGCGCAAGCAGCTCGCGCGAGTTGAATGGCTTGGCGAGATAATCGTCCGCGCCGAGTTCGAGCCCGACAATCCGGTCGATCGGGTCGTCTTTGGCCGTGACGATCAGAATGGGAAGCCGCGGCCAGTGTGCCCGCAGCGTCCTGCAGATGTCGAGGCCGTCCTCGCCGGGCAGCATCAGATCGAGGATCAGGCAGTCGATCCGCTCGAGATTGCCCATCGCGAGCAAGGTCGCAGATCCGGCATGCGCCAACACGTCATATCGCTCGCGCTGCAACAGCTTGGCGACCAGATCGCGTATGCCTGGATCGTCTTCGATGATCGCTACGGTGCCGGTGCTCTCGGACATGCTTTTCCAGTGGTTTCGAGAGAATGTACGGCAAGCCGGGTCGCGTTTGAACGGGAGAATGGAACGCCCGGCGCGGCAGCTTGGCCAGCCTCGTCCGTGCAGCCGCGCCGGCGCTGCGCTCAGCCGCCCCGGCCGTATTTGGCGCGCGCAGCCTGCAATTCGGCGATCGTTACCTTCCCATCGCCGTCGGCGTCGATCATCTTAAAGCCGCGTTCGCGCCGCCCAGCGGCTTTCCATTCGTCCAGGCTCAATGCGCCGTCGTGGTTGAGATCCATCTCGGCGAACTTTGCCTTGGCCTGGTCCGGCGAAGCCGCCGTCTGGGCGCTCGCCGTGCCGGTGACGAGGGCCATCATGAGGGCGGTAAGGAGTGTCGCCATAAGGGCGATAAGGACGTACAAGTGTCGCATCGACTTGCTCCGAAAATGCCATCGAGCCAGATCATCCGGCCTTCGTCCTCAGTAGCAGGTCAGTGTACCGGGCGTTTACGCGGGTTATGTTCCATTGTGACAAATTGTGAAATCTCGTCCTCTTGAATGCTGGTTTCGGCGCGCCGCTCGCGCCAGCTGCTTTCGGGCAGTCCTGCATGGGTCTGTTGCAGCTTCGGAAACGCGGCAATGAACCGACGCTGTTTCGCGCGACGAGCGTGCGCATTCCGCCTCGCAGCCGACTGTTCCATGGTGGGGGAAGGTGGCACGGAAGGTTCACGACTCTCGGAGGCGTAGCGCTGCAAGCGACGACGAGCAGCCGGCGCAGCCGATCGCTCCACGCGAGAACAAGGTCTTCGCGATTACCGGCGCCAGCAGCGGCATCGGCGAAGGCACGGCGCGGCTGCTGGCAGCGCGCGGCGCGAAGCTGATGCTGGGCGCGCGCCGCACCCATCGGCTCGCCGCGCTGACGGAGGAACTGAACGACGCGGGTGGCACGGTCGCCTTCCGGTCGCTCGATGTGACCGACCGCGCCGACTTCGAGGCGTTCATCGCCGCGACCGAAGCCGAGTTCGGCCGGGTTGATGTGCTGGTCAACAATGCGGGCCTGATGCCGCTGTCGCGCTTCGACAGCCTCAAGGTCGACGAGTGGGACCAGATGATCGACGTCAATATCCGCGGCGTCCTCCACAGGATCGCTGCCGCCCTGCCGCGCTTCAAGGGGCAGGGCAGCGGCCAGTTCGTCAACATCTCTTCGATCGGCGGCTATGCCGTGTGGCCGACCTGCGGCGTCTACAGCGCAACCAAATATGCGGTGAGCGCGATCTCGGAGGCGCTGCGCATAGAGCATGACGACATTCGCGTCACCATCATCGCCCCGGGTGTGGTGGAATCGGAACTGGCCCACACGATCACCGATCCCGTCGCGGCGCAGGCAATGGTCGATTTCCGCGCCATCGCCTTCACTCCGGACGCGATCGCCCGCGCCATCGCCTATGCGGTGGAGCAGCCGGCCGACGTGGACGTCAGCACGCTGATCGTCCGGCCGGTTCGCTCGACGATCTGACGGAAGCGGGCAGTGGCTCAAAGGTCGGGTACAGATGTGCCCGGTCTGCCGAGCAGAGGACCTCGCTTGAAACATCGACTATCGCGGCTCGATGCCGAAAGCTTCCAGGCCGCACCCGGTCTACGTTCGTCCATTTTCGAATATAGGTCGTGGCAGCGGGTGGCACGTCATCCCACACCCGTCATACGCAATCGTGCTTCCGAACGACAGCATCGTCCCATGGCCGGTCGACCTCGCAATCAGGTTCGACCTCAGCAATGGCCAATTTTCAAGCTCCACCCATTAAAGAGACGAACGGGCGCACCTCCTGGGTGAGGATCATTCTCACTGCTCAAGACGCATCACATCATGCCGTTAAAGCAACTAGAATGTGTGGGACCAATTGTGGGGTGCCGTCGAATCAACTCGCCCAAAAGGGCGGTGTAGCGCCATTTTCTGCTTGAAAATGGTGACCCCTACGGGAATCGAACCCGTGTTTCAGCCGTGAAAGGGCCGCGTCCTAACCGCTAGACGAAGGGGCCAACTGCGTGGCGTGGAGCGGCCGAATAGGGGGCGATTCCAAAGTCGTCAAGCACTCATTCAGCCCATGCAGCATCTTCTATGTGCAATTCTGCTGCCGGGCGGCTCCCCCAGGTGTCGATCCTGGCGCGTCCCGCCAGCCAGAGGCGGCGGTGCGAGGGGGCGGAGAGCAGCGCCTGGCCTAGGTCCGAATCGGCCTGGCGGAAGGCGACGGCCTTCAGGCTCTGCCCGTCTGCCCCGGCGACGATCACCCGGACATGCCCGCCGGTGCCCACCACATCGGCCTTGAGCACCCGCACCGGGCCCGCCGCGATGCGCGGCGCCGGCCAGCCCATGCCATAGGGCCCGCCTGCGTCCATCGCCTCCACCAGCGACGGATTGACGCCCGCGGGGCTGAGGACGGCATCGAGCAGCAGCGCGCGCTCGCCGCGGGTGATGGCGATTCGCTCGGCGAGGCGATCCTCGAGAAAGGCGCCAAGTTCGTCCACCCGCGCCGCCGCTACCGTCACGCCGCAGGCCATCGCATGGCCGCCGCCCGCGATCAGCAGCCCGGCATCCTTGGCGGCAAGCACCGCGGCGCCGAGATCGACCCCCGGGATCGAGCGGCCCGAGCCCTTGCCGATGCCGTCCTCGCCGACCGCGATCACCAGGGCGGGGCGTCCGAACTTTTCCTTGAGTCGCCCGGCGACGATGCCGATTACCCCGGGATGCCAGCCTTCGCCGGCGACCAGCGCGACCATCCGGTCGCCGCCCTCAAGGCAGAGCGATTCGGCGGCCGCCTGGACCTCTGCCTCGATCGCGCGGCGCTCCTCGTTGAGCAGGTCGAGCTCTGTCGCGATTGCGCGTGCCTCGGCAGGATCGCGGGTGGTGAGCAGACGGACGCCGAGGTCCGACTTGCCGACGCGCCCGCCCGCATTGATTCGCGGCCCCAGCGCGAAGCCGAGATCGGTGCAGGTCGGCGCACGGGTGAGGCGCGAGGCTTCGATCAGCGCGGCGATGCCGAGGTTGCGGCGCTGCGCCATCACCTTCAGCCCCTGCGCGACAAAGGCGCGGTTGAGCCCCTTGAGCTGCGCCACGTCCGCCACCGTGCCGAGCGCGACGATGTCGAGCAGGTCGAGCAGGCGCGGCTCCGTCCGGCCAGTGAAATAGCCCCGCGCGCGCAGCGTCCGCACCAGCGCCGCGCCCAGCAGGAAGGCGACGCCGACCGCGGCGAGATGGCCATGTTCGGCGCCCTCGGTCTCGTCGAGCCGGTTGGGGTTCACCAGCGCATGGGCGATCGGAAGCTCGGTCGCGCATTTGTGATGATCGACGACGATCACATCGGCGTCCACGTCGCGCGCCATCGCCAGCGCCTCGAAGGCCTGGGCGCCGCAATCGACGGTGACGATCAGCCCATGGCCCTGCTGCTTCAGCAGCACCAGCGCCTCGCCCGAGGGGCCATAGCCCTCCATCAGTCGATCTGGGATGTACGGCGTCGCCTCCAGTCCGAGATCGCGCAGCAGCAGGATCAGCAGCGCGGCGGAGGTGGCGCCGTCGACATCGTAATCGCCGAAGATCGCGATTCGCTCGCGTGCCTCCACCGCATCGGCAAGCCGTTCGGCGGCGCGGTCCATGTCGCGGAAGATCGACGGGTCCGGCATGAAGGCGCGGATGCTGGGGGTGCGGTGGCGTTCCAGGTCGGCGCGATCGACGCCGCGGGTGAGGAGCAACTGGGTGACGAGGTCGTCGGGCGCGAAACTCGGGTCGCGCGCATCGGCGGCGAGACCGCGCCAGCGCCATGGCTGGCCGAGGATCGAACGGTGCACGTTGAGGGCAGGGGACATGCACCCGATGTGGCCGGTGCACCCTGGATTGTCGAGGGCGGAGCCCTATCGGCGTGCGCCGATGGGATAGTCAGTCCGCGTCGGCGTCGACCACGCCCGAGCGATAGGTCTGGATCGGTGCCTTGATCCAGGCGCCTTCGCGGAACCATTTGGTGATGATGTACTTGGTGCCTTCGATGACCCGCGTGCCCTCGTGCAGTGTGTCGTAGTTCGGGCTGCCGTCGCTCGCCATGTTGTTCCAGATCACCAGCAGGCCGCGCTTGGGCTTGAAGCGGATGCCGGCGCGCGGGAACCAGGTGGCGCCGCCTTCCTCGACATCGTTGAGATAGGCCATTGCGGTCCAGGTGCGCTGGCCGCCGGTTTCGAGCATCTTTTCCCAATAGACGCTGTCTTCATGGAAATAGTCGCAATGCGCGCGGAACTGCTGGTTGGGCGCATAGCGCTGCCCCTGCATGGTCTCGGCATTCTCGACCGGGATGCCGAGCAGGTCCGCGATGCGGTTGTCGATCGCGAGGATGTCCGGGGACCAGCGATAGAGGTCCGAGCTGTGGCTGGTGCGATAGTCAGGGTCTTCGGTGGCGGCGAGTAGCGTCGAGGGGCGGGCATTGCTGTCGATCAGCGCCATCAGCATGCCGCACTCCGCGTCGCTCAAGAAGCCCGGATAGGTATAGACCTGGGCGAGTTCCACTTTCGCCCGCCGTACGCTCGGATGGGCGTCCAGACGTGCCGCTACCTCGCGCCCGATCCGTGCCCGCTCGGGCGAGGGCGATCCCTTGCTGTTGCCGTTTGCCTTGCTCACGGCGAAACTCTTTGCCGGGCCTCGCCGCGATTGCAAGCGCAAGGAGCCGGCATCGCTGCCGGCCCCCGCACCTTGATTACCAGAAGATCCCGTTGATCACATCGACCACCCGGCCGGTGGTGATATCGACCAGCAGGGCATCGTCATAATAGCGCACCCAGCGATAAGGGCCCCAGACCTCCGGCAGGCGATAGCTATAGGGATCGTTGATCCAATATTGCTGTCCGAACAGGAAGCTGTCGAGCCGGTAGCCGACCGAGAACCGGCGATACCCGTAGCTCCAGCGTGCCGGCGGATAATAGCGCGGCAGGCGATAGGCGCTGCGGTTATAGTTGCGATAGGCGCGCCAGTCGTAGCGATGGTCGTTGCGCCAGCCACTGTTCCACACCCCGCGATCGCCGCGCCAGCGATCGCCGCGATCCCAGTCGCGCCGATCATTCCAGCGCCCGTCGCCGTCGCGGCGGCCCCAATTGCGTCCGTTGCTCCACTGCGTGCGCGAACGATCGTCCGGCCGGCGATCCTGCCAGGCCTGGGGCCCGCGATCGTCGCCGCGATTCTTCCAGTCGGGGCGCTGCCCGCTGCGCCAGTCGCGCTGCGGCTGCACCGGCGTCTGGCTTCCCTGTGGCTGCTGGAAGGCGGGGCGAGGCTGGCCTTCGGGGCGACGCCAGTCGCCGCGGTCCATGGCTTGCGGCGCACCCTGTGGGCGCATCCAGCCGCTGCCGCCTTGCGGGCGCTGCCCGGTGCCGCGATCCTGGGACTGCGCCTGCGGGCGTTGCCAATTGCTACGATCCTGCGGTTGTGCTTGCGGCCTGCTCTCGGGCCGCTGCCAGCCCTGGCCGCCTTGCGGGCGGCCGCCGTCGGGGCGGTTCCATCCGCCATTGCCGCGATGCTCGCCGCGCTCCTGTGCGATGGCGGCAACGGGCACCAACGCGGTTGCGGCTGCGATTGCCGCCAGAACCATCCTCTTCATCGAACCATTCTCCGGTGGCAGCAGCGTCGTCGCCGTGCCGATGCTTCCTGATACGCACGCCCGGCTGAGCGGGCTCTGAATTGCGTCGTCAGGTGATTGAAAGCTTTCAGGCTTTTTCGTCGGGGTCGCCGCGTGCGATCCGCGCGGCGTCCTGGATCGCTGCGACCAGCCGCGGATAGATGCCGCAGCGGCAGATATTGGGGATGCCCTGCCGGATGTCATCTTCCGAAGGGTTGCGATTGGTACGGATCAGCACCGACGCCGCCATCACCATGCCGGGGATGCAATAGCCGCACTGGACCAGATTGGCGGCGAGGAAGGCCTGCTGCACCGGGTGGCTGCGATCGGGCGAGAGGCCTTCGATGGTGGTGACGAAGGTGCCTTCGATCGCCCCGATCGTCTCGCGGCAGGCGAGGCGGGCGGCGCCGTCGATGTCGACGGTGCAGGCGCCGCAATCGCCGGTGCCGCAGCCATATTTGGTGCCGGTGAGGTTGGAGGCGTCGCGCAAGGCCCAGAGCAAAGGCGTCTGCGGATCCATGTCGTACTGGACCGGCTGGTTGTTGACGGTGAACCGAGTCATGCCCGGGATCCTAGCGGGAAACGACCGGTTTTCGAAACCGGCATTGTCGCCCGCCACGCCGCGCGCGACATTGCTGGGATGACCCTACCCACGCTCTTCATCCCGCATGGTGGCGGCCCCTGCTTCTTCATGGACCCCGCTGGCGGTCCGCCCGATCCGATGTGGCAGCCGATGCAGGCCTATCTCGCCGGGCTGATCGCCAGCCTGCCCGAGCGGCCGCGGGCGATCCTGCTCGTGTCCGGGCATTGGGAGGAGCGCGACGTTACCGTGCATGTCGGCGACGGCCGGCCGCTGCTGTTCGACTATTACGGCTTCCCCGAACACACCTACCACCTGCGCTGGGATACCCCCGGCGCGCCCGAGGTGGCGCTGCGGGCCAAGGCGCTGCTCGAAGGCGCCGGCTTCCCCACCGGGGTCGAGCGCGAGCGCGGCTGGGACCACGGCGTGTTCATTCCGATGAAGGTCGCGGTGCCGGATGCCGACATACCGCTCGTGCAAGTGTCGCTGCGGGCGGACCTCGATCCGGCCGCGCATGTCGCGATCGGCAAGGCGCTGGGCCCCTTGCGCGACGAGGGGGTGCTGATCGTCGGCTCGGGCATGAGCTTCCACAATCTGCGCGTTCGGGGCCCGCAGGCGACGCCCTATGCCGATGTGTGGGATGACGCGCTGGTCGACGCCGCCACCGATCCCGATCCCGCGCGTCGCGAAGCCCGGATCATCGCCTGGCGTGACTTCCCCTATGCCGAATTCGCCCATCCGCGCGAGGAGCATCTCCTGCCGCTGATGGTCGCGCTCGGCGCGGGTGGCGAGGGGCCGGCCGACTGCGACTATCGCGACCATGTGCTCGGCTGGGCGGTGAGCGGCTTCCGCTTCGGCTAGTCTCGCCAGCTGCGATCGATCCGGTCGATCAGCCGCACCATCGCCGCGAAGTCCGCAGCGCCCGGGCCGCCGGGGACTTGCGCCATATGGACGTCGCGCTGGTGGACGGCGACGACCTCGGGCGCAATCTCGATGGGTTGCCCCATGCTCATCGTCGCGACCTGGATCTCGCAGGCGCGCTGTAGCGCCCAGTGCTTGACGAATGCCTCGGGCAGCGTGCGGCCCATGGCGAGGATACCGTGGTTGCGCAGCAGCATCACGCGCTTGTCGCCGAGATGGGCCAGCAGCCTCTCGCCTTCCTCGTCGCGCACGGTGACGCCTTCGAAATCATGGTAGGCAATCTGGCCGATGAAGTTGCACGCGTAGAAATTGGTCGCCCGCAGCCCGCCTTCCAGCGACGCGACCGCCATGCCGGCGGTGGTGTGGCTGTGCATGATGCAATGCGCATCGGGCAGATGGCGATGAAAAAGGGAATGCTGGATGAAGCCGGCGCGGTTCACCGGATAGGGCGAGTCGTCCAGCTTGTTGCCGTCGATGTCGATCTTGACGAGGTTGGAGGCCTTCACCTCGCTGAAATGCAGCCCGAAGGGATTGATCAGGAAGGCGCCTTCCTGGTCCGGCAGCTTCACCGTGATGTGGTTGTAGATCATCTCGGACCAGCCCAGCATGTCGAACACGCGGTAGCAGGCGGCGAGCTGCTGGCGCGCCTCCCATTCGGCGTCGCTGACCTGCGGACTGGGGGCGAGCGCGGTTGCCATGGCACCTCTCCAAAATTCTGTTTTTGAGCTTTGGGTATGCCATGAAGGGGGCGACGCCCGCAAGCGTCAGCGGAAGCCGTAGGGCACGGCGCGGCGGCGATCGGGGTCGATCTCGATCACCGATCCGGCAGGCGGGAAGGCGCGCTGGTCGCAATCGAGCCGGGGGCAGATGCGGCACGAGGCGCCGATCGGCGTGGCGGCGCCGCCGGTGCGCAGCGCATCGGCATAGACGAAGTCGGCGGCATGCGCCTCCTCGCAGCCCAGCGCGACGGCATAGCGGCGGGGCGGTCGGGTGAAGCTGCCCGAGGGCTTGACCAGCCCCTTGGCCATCGAGACATAGCGGGTGCCGTCGGGCATCTCGGCGAGCTGGACCAGGATGCGGTCCGGGATCGCCACCGCCTCATGGACGATCCACAAGGGGCACGCGCCGCCGAGCGCGGCGAACTGCAGCCGCGTGGCCGAGTGCCGCTTGGTGATATTCCCGGCCATGTCGACGCGGCAGAAGAACACCGGCAGCCCCTGCGCGCCGGGTCGCTGCAGCGTCGAGAGCCGGTGGCACGCCTGCTCGAAGCTCACCGCGAAACGCTGGCGCAGCCGATCGATGTCGTGGCGCACCTCATAGGCGGCCGCGCGGAAGCGGCCATAGGGCATCAGCAACGCCCCCGCGGCATAGTTGGCGAGGCCGACGCTCAGCAGCTCGCGCGCGGCCAGCGAGGCGAGCCCGGCCCGATCGATCACCAGCCGCATCTCGTTGGCGAACTCGTAGCGGACCAGCCGGTGCGCGAGCAGGAAGGCGCGGCTTTCCGGCGGCAGGGCATGGTTGAGCGCC
>JAPJRE010000103.1 GCA_030824725.1 Sphingomonas sp. | reverse complement strand
TGGTGTTCACGATGCTGGGTTTCTATCCCGTCGCGCCGGGTTCCAACCAATATGTGCTGGGTCGGCCGTTCCTCGAGCGCGCGACGCTGACGCTGCCCAATGGCAAGCGCTTCACGGTCAGCGCGCCGGGGCTTTCGGAAGCGAACCGCTATGTCGGCAGCGTGACGCTGAACGGGCGGAAGCTCGACCGGCAATATGTGACGCATGAGGAGCTGATGCGCGGCGGCGAGCTGCGCTTCGCGATGCAGGCGTCGCCGAACCGGGCGGTGGTGCCGGCGGTCGGCCGGCCGTACTCAATGTCCGCGCCCGCCGCACGCTGACGCTGGCGTTGTAGAGGCGGCCCTTCCCTCAAGCCGTCATCCCGGCGAAAGCCGGGATCCATTCGCCTCTCGGCCTCAGCAAGAGCCTTGACGTAGCCCCTAATGGATCCCGGCTTTCGCCGGGATGACGGTTCATTCGGGGTTAGCCTTGCAGCCTCCGTTACGCCGGGACGGCTCAGCCGTCGCCGACGCGCTCGATGTCCGCGCCGACCGCCTGCAGCTTCTCCTCCAGCCGCTCGTAACCGCGGTCGAGATGGTACACCCGGTTGACCTGCGTCTCGCCCTCGGCCGCGAGGCCGGCGAGGATCAGGCTCATCGAGGCGCGCAGGTCGGTCGCCATCACCGGCGCGCCGGTGAGCTTCTTCACCCCGCGCACGATCGCGGTGCGGCCATGCACCTCGATGTCCGCGCCCATCCGCGCCAGTTCGGGCACGTGCATGTAGCGATTCTCGAAGATCGTCTCGGTGAGCGTGCTCGCCCCATCGGCCTTGCACAGCATCGCCATGAACTGCGCCTGCATGTCCGTCGCGAAGCCCGGGAAGGGCGCGGTGTTGAGCGTCAGCGGGTGAATGCCGTTCTCGGCGGCGATGCGCACGCCGTTCGCGGTTTCCCCCACCGTGATGCCGGCCTCGACCAGCGCATCCAGCGTGGCCCGCATGTCCTCCGCCGAGGCGCCGACCAGCTCGACGTCGCCGCCGGTAATCGCCGCCGCGCAGGCATAGCTGCCCGCCTCGATGCGATCGGGCATCACTGCATAGGTGGCGCCGTGCAGCCGATCACGACCGTCGATCTCCAGCGTCTCGGTGCCGATGCCGCGGATCACCGCGCCCATCGCGACCAGGAGGTTGCACAGGTCGACGATCTCGGGCTCGCGCGCCGCATTCTCCAGCACGGTGGTGCCGCGCGCGGTGGCCGCCGCCATCAGCGCATTCTCGGTCGCGCCGACCGAGACGACCGGGAAGCGGAAGCGCCCGCCCGCAATACGGCCGCCGGGCGCCGTCGCCTTCACATAGCCGGCGCTGATCTCGATCTCGGCGCCCATCGCTTCGAGCGCCTTGAGGTGGAGGTCGATCGGGCGGTTGCCGATCGCGCACCCGCCGGGCAGCGACACCGTCGCCTCGCCCTCGCGCGCGAGCAACGGGCCCAGCACCAGAATCGAGGCGCGCATCTTGCGGACGATGTCATAGGGGGCGACCGTCGAGGTGAGCCGGCTGGCGCGCACCGAGAGCACCCGGCCGAATTCGTTCGGGCGCGTACCCTCTACCGAGGTCGAGGCGCCGAGTTCATTCAGTAGATGTCCGAAGCTGTCGACATCTGCCAAGCGTGGCAGGTTGCGCAGCGTGAGCGGCTCGTCGGTGAGCAGCGCACACGGCATCAGAGTAAGGGCGGCGTTCTTCGCCCCGGAAATCGCGATCTTGCCGGCAAGTCGATTGCCGCCACGGATGAGGATACGGTCCATGGCGAGCTTCTAGCCGCTCTGCGCGTCCGCGCAAGCGGTGGGCTGCCGGAGGGGCTTGATCGATTTTAATGCGCTGTTTCCGTTGCGCTGCTTTGCAGGGCGGACCGGGGGAAAGTGCAGAGCGTGTCATCCAGTTGTTTTGCCGATGTTTTGAGCGAGTTCATCCACCTCACGCCGAAGGAGCGCGAGGCGCTGGATGCGCTCGAGCTGCGCCAGCGCCATGTGCGCCGCGGAGCAATTTTACAGCGTGAGAACGAGCCTTGCGGGGAGTTGTTCATACTCCGCAAGGGGCTGATGATGAGCTATGTGCTGCTCGACGACGGCAGCCGGCAGATTCTCCGATTCCTCTTCCCGGGCGACATGCTCGGCATCTCTTCGGCGATTTATCACGAGGCGCCGGAGACTCTCTGCGCCCTTTCGGACACGGTGGTGTGCCCGTTCGATCGCGCGACCTTGTCCGCCATCATGCAGGAACACCCCCGGCTCTCGGCGATGATTCTCGTCTACAGCCAGATCGAGCGGGTGGCGCTGACCGATCGGCTCGCCGCGCTCGGCCGCACCAGCGCCAAGGCGCGCGTCGCGGCGCTGCTGCTGGACCTGCGCAACCGGCTGCGCGCGACCGACAAGTCGATCGACCGCGAATACACTCTGGGGCTGACCCAGGAGGAGATCGGCGACGCGACCGGGCTCACTGCGGTGCACGTCAACCGCATGCTCCGCCAGCTTGAGGAGGAAGGCATGATCGCGCGCGAGGGCGGGCGGGTGACGCTGCTCGATCGCGGCGCGCTGGCGGGGGCGGCGAATTACGTCAATCGCTATGAGGGGCTCGACTTGCGCTGGTTGCCGCCGGCGCGGTGATAGGCGGGAGTTCTCCACCTCCATCGTCATTCCCGCGAAGGCGGGAATCCATTTGCCAGGACGCTCGGGGAAAGAACCAGGGATTCAGCGCTAATGCATCCCCGCCTTCGCGGGGATGACGTGGGTAGTGCTCGGGACGGTCGCTGCTGCCGATTAGTCCGGCGGGACGAAGCCGCTTACGCCTTCTCCAGCGTGCACTGCAGCGGATGCTGGTTCTGCCGGGCGAAGTCGATCACCTGCGAGACCTTGGTCTCCGCGACTTCGTAGCTGAACACCCCGCATACGCCCACGCCCCGCTGGTGAACGTGGAGCATCACCTGGGTCGCTTCCTCGATGTTCATCCGGAAGAATCGCTGCAGCACCAGCACGACGAACTCCATCGGCGTGTAATCGTCGTTGAGCATCAGAACCCGATAGGGCGTCGGCTTCTTGGTGCGGGTGCGGGTACGCGTGGCAATGCCGACCGCGTTGTCGTTGCCGCGATCGTCCTGGTCGCCGTCCTCGGCCATCCGAATCTGCACTGTACGAAGCTCGACCATAGGCATCACAAAATATGTCGCACTGCCCCCAAGGGCAAGGCGTCGCGCGGGGGCCTCCGCATTTTCTGGACAGGAAAAGGGGCGATCGCCGCAGCGACCGCCCCCAATCTGTGCCAATCCGGATCGGCGAGGCCGATCAGGCGGTGGTCTTCACCTTCTCGACCGCAACCGCGAAGCGGTTCGAGATCGGCTGCGCGGCGTCGCCTGCGAGCTTGATCATCGCTTCGGTGTGCTTCGAGGCTTCGGCGACATAGGCGTCGAACGCGCTGCGCATGTAATCGCTCTGCAGCTTGAAGAATTCGGTCGGCGACTTGACCGAGGCGAGGTTCTTCATCGCGGCCGTGGCGCTCTCGAACGAACGGCGGCTGTAGTCGGCAGCTTCCTGGCCCAGGCTCTCGAAGCCCTTGGCAGCGATGCGGCCGGATTCGACCAGCGCTTCGATGTTGCCCTTGGCGAATTCATTGGCTTCTTCGACCATCTTGGTCGACTTCTCCACGGCAGCCTTGGTGCGCGCGTTGAAATCGGCGAAAGCGGTGTGGGCCTGGGTGGTCGCGTTCTCGTAGGTGGTAGCCATGATCGGAATTTCCTTCGCGGTGCTGGGGGTGACCGCCGGCGCGACGGTCTCTGCGGCTTCGATCACCGTTTCGGCCACGGCCTCGGCCGTTTCCGCGGGGGCGGTGATCGCCTCTTCAACGTTGGTCTTCACTTCCTGCGGTGCAGCGGTTTCGACCGGCGCCGGTACCAGGGCCGCGGCCGGGACGATCGTCTCGGCGAGCGGGGGTACGGGCGGCGGCGTCTCCGCAGCAGCATCGGCCATAATCGCGGGCTTGGTAGCACCGCGTGCCGCCGTCTTGGCGGCGGGCTTGGCCGTCGTCTTGGGTCCCTTGCTGGCCATTTGACTAGCTTCCCTGCCTATTGCTGCACCGCAACATATAACGAAATGGCGCCAGATTTGCAAGGCCGCATTGTGCACTGCACAAAAAGTTACAAATGCCGCAATTTCCCCGCCTTTTCTCAGCGCATCTTGACGTACTCGCCCGGCGCTTCCGCAACTGCACAAAGGTTTCCACCGCCAGGAACGCGCGCGCCGTTCGCCGCAACTTTGGCACCGTTGATCGCACCCAGCCAGTTCAGCCAATCCGGCCACCAGCTTCCCGCATGTTCCGTCGCACCTTCGAGGAAGGAATCCAGCGACTCGGCGGGGCCGGTATTGGTCCAGTATTGGTATTTCTTTGCGGCTGGGGGGTTTATTACACCTGCGATATGGCCGGACCCGGCGAGCACGAACTTGTGCGGCCCGCGAAAATGCTCGGTCAACTTCCACACACTTTTCGCCGGGGCGATATGATCTTCGCGTCCGGCCTGGATATAGGCCGGCGTCCTAACCTTCGAGAGGTCGATCGGCGTGCCGCCGATGTGAAGCGCGCCGGGAGCGATCAGCTTGTTGTCGCGGTAGAGATCGGTCAGGTAGCTGAGGTGCCAGGTCGCCGGCAGGTTGGTGACGTCCGAGTTCCAGTGGAGCAGGTCGAAGGGTGCATATTCCTGCCCCATCAGATAGTTGTTGGTGACGTAGTTCCAGATCAGATCGCGCCCGCGCAGCAGGTTGAAGGTCGCCGCCATGTAGCGCCCGTCGAGGAAGCCGTCGGCGCTGAGGCTGCGGATCATCGCCAGTTGGTCGTCGTCGACGAACACGCGCAGGTCGCCCGCCTCGGTGAAGTCGACCTGGGCGGTGAAGAAGGTCGCACTCGCCACCTTGGCCGCCTGATCGCGCGCCGCGAGCACCGCCAGCGTCGCCGCCAGCGTGGTGCCGGCGACGCAATAGCCGATGGTATGGACGCTCTCGACGCCGAGCAGGTCGCGCACCGTGTCGATCGCGTCGATCTGGCCGCGCTCGACATAATCGTCCCATACCACGTCCTTCATGCTCGCATCGGCCGAGCGCCACGAGACGACGAAGACGGTGATCCCCTGCGCCACCGCCCAGCGGATGAAGCTCTTCTCCGGCGTCAGGTCGAGGATGTAGAAGCGGTTGATCCAGGGCGGGAAGATGATCAGCGGGGTTTCCAGCACTTCGTCCGTCGTCGGCGAATATTGGATCAGTTCGTAGAGCGCGGTGCGCTTGACCACCTTGCCCGGCGTCATCGCCAGGTTCCGGCCCAGCTCGAACGCGCCCGCCGCGGTCTGCGTCATCTGCCCCTTGGCCATGTCCTGCAGCATGTGCTGCAGGCCCTTGAGCAGGCTCTCACCCTTGGTCTCGACGATCTTCTCGATCACCTGCGGGTTGGTGGCGGGGAAGTTGGTGGGGCTGATCGCGCAATGAAGCCTTGCGTGGCGAAGCGGATCTGGTCCTTCTGCCGGCCGTCGACATGCTCCAGCGCCTCGACATTCTTGAGCAGGTGATCGGCGATGACGAAATAGCTCTGGCGGAGGAAATCGAAGATCGGCTCCTCGCGCCATTGCGGCGCCTTGAAGCGCTTGTCGCGCGCCTGCTCGGGCGTCTCGACAAAGGGTTCGGCATGGGCGGGATCGAGGAAGCGCTGCCACAGCTGCATCGTGTCCGCCCAGAAATCAGCGCTCGCGCGCATCGCCGGCGTGGGATCGAGCAGCATGCCGAAAGGTGGCGCGGCCGGCACATGCTCGATCAGGTCCAGCCCATGCTCCAGCATCATCTGCTGCGCCCGGCCCAGCACCCAGGTCCAGTGCTGCAGGTCTTCCAGGCTTGGCAGGGTTGGCGTGAGCGTGAGCGTATCGGCCATTCGGTCCTCTCCTTTGCCTCGCTTTAGCGCGTGCAATGCAATGCGTCATTCCCGGCTACGTTATTATGACGTAGAACGGCGACACGGCACAATTTTGTGTCGCATGCCAGAACCCTTGAAAGTCGAGGAAATGTCCGAAGAATTCTACCGCATCAAGCGCTTGCCCCCCTATGTCATCGCCGAAGTGAACGCGATGCGGGCAGCGGCGCGTGCGGGCGGAGAGGACATCATCGATCTCGGCATGGGCAATCCCGACCTCCCGCCGCCCGATCACGTGATCGAGAAATTGTGCGAGGTGGCGCGCAAGCCCGACGCGCATGGCTATTCGCAGTCCAAGGGCATTCCGGGCCTGCGCCGCGCCCAGGCCAATTATTATGGCCGCCGCTTCGGCGTCGAGCTCGATCCCGAGACCGAAGTGGTGGTGACGATGGGCTCGAAGGAAGGCCTTGCCAGCCTCGCCACCGCGATCACCGCGCCGGGCGACGTGGTGCTGGCGCCCAACCCCAGCTACCCGATCCACACCTTCGGCTTCATCATCGCGGGCGCGACGATCCGCGCGGTCCCGACCACGCCCGACGACGCCTATTTCGAGAGCCTTGAGCGCGCGATGAACTTCACCGTGCCGCGTCCGTCGATCCTCGTCGTCAACTATCCGTCGAACCCGACGGCGGAGACGGTGGACCTCGCCTTCTACGAGCGCCTCGTCGCCTGGGCGCGCGAGAACCAGGTGTGGATTCTCTCCGACCTCGCCTATTCGGAACTCTATTTCGACGGCAAGCCGACGCCCTCGATCCTGCAGGTGAAGGGCGCCAAGGACGTCGCGGTCGAGTTCACCTCGCTGAGCAAGACCTATTCGATGGCCGGCTGGCGGATCGGCTTCGCGGTGGGCAACAAGCAGCTGATCGCCGCGATGTCGCGGGTGAAGTCCTATCTCGACTACGGCGCCTTCACCCCGATCCAGGCGGCCGCCTGCGCCGCGCTCAACGGCCCGCAGGACATCGTCGAGAAGAACCGCCTGCTCTACCACAAGCGCCGCGACGTGATGGTGGAGAGCTTCGCCCGCGCCGGCTGGGAAATCCCTAGCCCCCGCGCGTCGATGTTCGCCTGGGCACCGCTGCCGCCGGCGCTGGCGCATCTCGGCAGCCTGGAATTCTCCAAGCAGCTGCTCACCCATGCCAAGGTCGCGGTGGCGCCGGGCGTGGGCTATGGCGAGAATGGCGAGGGCTATGTCCGCATCGCGATGGTGGAGAACGAACAGCGCCTCCGCCAGGCCGCACGCAACGTGAAGAAGTATCTCCAGTCGATGGGGGTCAACACGCCGGCGGCGAACGCGGGGTAAGCAGAGCACTTGCCAATGAAGTCCGGAGCGAGGCATGGCGCCCCCATGTCCCGCCCCGGCTTCCCATTCTCCGCCCGCTTTCGCGTCCGCTATTCCGAGATCGACGGGCAGAAGATCGTCTTCAACTCGCGCTATCTCGAATATGCCGATGTCGGGCTCACCGAATTCTGGCGCTGGGCGGACCTCGCCAGGCTGGGCCCGGAATGGACCGAGGCGGAGTTCAACGTCGTCCGCGCGCAGGTGGAATATAAGCGGCCGTTCCGTTTCGACGATCTGGTCGAGGTGTTCGTCCGCGTCGAGCGGCTGGGCAACAGCAGCATGACGATGCGCGCCGATCTCTGCCATGCGGAGACGGGCGAGCTGCATGCGGAGGTGGAGCTGGTCAGCGTCCATCTCGACCTCGACACCCGCCGCCCGAAGCCCATTCCGGACACGGTCCGCACGGCGCTGCTCGCGATCGGCGGCTAGACCACCACGTCGGCGAAGGCGCCGCCCTGGGCGCGTCCGAGCTTGCGCTTCATCTCGTCCTCAATCTCCTGCCGGATCGCGGCCTGCTTCTCGGGGGCGAGCTGGTCGAACTGTTCCTGCGACAGGCTGTGGCGCTTGAGCACGGCCTCCTTGGTGCGCTCGGCCGGGGTCTTGCGGGCTTCGCGTAGAAAGGCCTCGGCGGTCTCGTCGACGGGGGCACCGGTCGCTCCGTGCGTCGCACCGGACGCCGCAACACCCTTCACGCCCGTAATCCCCACCGCCGAAATGCCGAACGTCATGCGCAAATTTCCCTGATGCACGGGCGCATTATAGAAGCATTTACGCTTTGGCGGTGCTCCGTCGCCGCGTTACTCCGCCGCGCGCGCTTCGCCGACATCGTCGGGCAGCGCCCAGAGCAAGTCGCCCTTGCCCAGCACGCGGCCGTCCTGCGCCTGCACCGTCACCGGCGCGATCGGCTTGCCGTCGCGCGCGTCGACCAGGATCGGCGAGGCGGGCACGCCGGTCTCCCAACGCTCCCCCCATTGCCGCAGCGCGACCATCGTCGGCAGCAGCGCATGGCCCTTGTCGGTCAGGCGATATTCCACCTTGCGGCGATCGTCGGCGCAAGGGACGCGGGCAAGGATGCCGTGTTCGACCAGCCGCGCCAGCCGGTTGGCGAGGATGTTGCGGGCGATGCCCAGTTCGCTCTGGAACTCCTCGAAATGCCGCAGCCCGTTGAACGCGCCGCGCAGGATCAGGAACGACCAGCGCTCCCCCATCGCCTCCAGGGCGGCCGGCAGGCTGCATTCGCGCGCCATTGCCCGCAGCGTTTCTCGAACGGCTCCACCCATGTCACCATCCTATCGCAAAAATCGGGCATGCGAAACCGCCGCGGGCGTCGCGCTTCTGCCACAGCCCCGCGCCGAAGCCGCGCCTGCATCTTCAAATCGGTTGCAAAAAGCGGGCCAGTGACGCCATCTAGAAGGCGTGCTGCGTCAGTATGAACTTGTAGACCGGGTCCTGTCCTACGACCCCGAAGCCGATGAGGCATTGCTCAACCGGGCGTATGTCTTCTCGGTCAACGCCCATGGTACCCAGAAGCGAGCCTCGGGCGACCCCTATTTCAGCCACCCGATCGAGGTGGCGGGCATCCTCACCGACCTGCATCTCGACGACGAGACGATCGCGACGGCGATCCTCCACGACACGATCGAGGACACGGTGGCGACGCCGGAGGAGATCCAGCGGCTGTTCGGGCCGAACGTCGCCCGGATGGTCGACGGCGTCACCAAGCTCTCCAAGATCGAGGCGCAGACCGAAAGCGAGCGCGCGGCGGAAAACCTCCGCAAGTTCCTGCTCGCGATGTCGGACGACATTCGCGTGCTGCTGGTGAAGCTCGCCGATCGCCTCCACAACATGCGCACGCTCCACTTCATCAAGAAGGAGGAGAAGCGCCGCCGCATCGCCCGCGAGACGATGGACATCTACGCCCCGCTCGCCGAGCGGATCGGCATGTACGAGTTCATGAAGGAGATGCAGACGCTCGCCTTCCGCCAGCTCGAACCCGAAGCTTATGAATCGATCACCAAGCGCCTCGACAGCTTCCGCATCGAGGGCGAGGACCGGGTGCTCAAGATCGCCTCGGGCCTCAAGCTGCTGCTCGGCCGCGGCGGCATCAATGCCGAGGTCACCGGCCGCGAGAAGCATCCCTATTCGATCTGGAAGAAGATGTCCGAGCGCCATGTCAGCCTCGAGCAGCTTTCCGACATCATGGCCTTCCGCGCGATCGTCGATACCGAGGAGGAGTGCTACCGCGCGCTCGGCGTGATCCACCGCCGGTGGCCGATGGTGCCGGGCCGCTTCAAGGATTACATCTCGACACCGAAGCGCAACGGCTATCGCTCGCTCCACACCACGATCATGCACGCCGGCGACACCCGCGTCGAAGTGCAGATCCGCACCCGCGACATGCACGCCCAGGCCGAATTCGGCCTCGCCGCGCACTGGGCCTACAAGCAGAGCGCGGTCCGCCCCGACACCCAGGTCAGCTGGATCCGCGACCTGATCGAAATCCTGGAGCATGCCGAGAGCCCCGAAGAGCTGCTCGAACATACCCGCATGGCGATGTACCAGGATCGCATCTTCGCCTTCACCCCCAAGGGCGAGCTGATCCAGCTGCCCAAGGGGGCGACCCCGATCGACTTCGCCTATGCCGTCCACACCGATCTCGGCGACCAGGCGGTGGGCGCCAAGGTCAACGGTAAGGTCGTGCCGCTGCGTACCGAGATCGAGCAGGGCGACCAGGTGCAGATCCTCCGCTCCAAGGCCCAGGAGCCGCAGCCCAATTGGCTCAACTTCGCGATCACCGGCAAGGCGCGCGCGGCGATCCGCCGGCACCTCCGCCACAAGGAGCGCGACGAGACGATCCGGCTGGGCCGCAAGCTCTACGAGGACATCGTCGCCCGCCTCCCCGCCCCCCCGGGCGAAGGCGCGCTGGGCGAGGCGCTCAAGCGGCTGAAGCTCGCCGACGCGGAATCGCTGATGGAGGCGATCGCCCGCCGCAGCCTGACCGACCGGCAGGTGATGGAAGCCGTGATGCCGGGCTCGGCGAGCGGCGAGGACGACCAGCTGCCGCCGCAGCACCATGCGATCGACATCAAGGGCCTCACGCCCGGCGTGGCGTTCACCTTCGCCGACGATTGCTGCCCGGTACCGGGCGACCGCATCCTCGGCGTACGCCGGCCCGACCAGCCGATCGTCGTGCACCGCATCGATTGCCCGAGCCTGGCGGATGTCGAGGAAGCCGACTGGGTGGACCTCACCTGGGGCGACAAGGCCGATGGCGGCGTCGCCGAGATCGCGGTGACGCTGAAGAACGAACCCGGCGCGCTGGGCACGGTCGCGACGCTGATCGGGCAGCACAAGGCGAACATCCTCGGCCTCCGGCTGGATAATCGCGACACGACCTTCCACACCAACACGATCGATCTGGAAGTGCGCAACGCGGCGCACCTGATGAAGCTGCTCGCGGCGCTGCGCGCGGCGGATGCGGTGAGCTCGGCCGAACGGGTTTGACGGACCGCCGTTTCCTCCCCCGCCAGGGGCCCGCCAGGG
>JAPJRE010000102.1 GCA_030824725.1 Sphingomonas sp. | reverse complement strand
GAACAGATGGTTGACGGCATGGCGCCAGACGCCGTGCGCGCGCAGCTGGAAAGGTTGCGGGTGGTGGCCTTTGCCGGTTCGGACAAGCTCTTCCGCTTTCTCGCCTTTGTCGTCGAGGAGGCATTGGCCGGCCGGGCCGCGACCTTGAAAGAGCTCGTGATCGGCGTCGAGCTCTATGGCGGCGGCGTCGATTACGATCCGCGCATCGATTCCGCCGTCCGGGTCGAGGCACGCCGCCTGCGCCGCAAGCTCGCCGCCTATTATGCCGGGCCGGGTTGCGAGGACGAGGTTATCGTCTCCATCCCCACCGGGGGATATGCGCCCCGGTTTCAGCTGCGGGAGGACACGCCGCAGGGCGCTGCCGATGCCGGTGCCGGCACCGCGGCGGGCATGCCGCCGATGCTCGCGGTGCTGCCCTTCACCTCTGTCTGCATCCATGAAAAGGCCTTTGCGGCCGGGGTGACGGACGAGATCATCTATGCGGCCGAACGCGACGCCTATTTCCGCGTCGCGCCGCGCGCGATCATGTTCCAGTTCCACGAGCGCCGCTATTCGCTCGACGAAGTCGCCCTGCACGCCAGCTCGGACTGGGTGCTGCACGGCACCATCCGCCGCGCGCGCGAGTTCCGCCGGGTGTCGGTGGAGCTGTCCGGCCGCTGCGGGAAGATCCTGTGGTCCGATCGCATCGACGTCTTTGGGGACGAGGACCTCGACGTGCAGGAGCGCATGGCCGGCGCCATCCTCGAACGGCTCCGGCAGGACGCGCCGTGCGCCCGTGAGCGGCTGCGTGCCGCGTGAACGGCCTGCGACATCCCCGCGCTAACAGGCGCTCGCGTCCCGCGCGCCCGGGGAAGCCCTATGGCCGTGCGGCGCCGCGACCTGCCCGGCGCGATCCAAGGGTTCAACGGGTGAACAGCAATCTTTCTGGGGGGGGGCGCCCGGGCCGTGTCCGTCGTGCGTCCGGGATGGCCGCGGGCATGGTGGATGCGCCGGCGCGCGCGACATCGTCATGAGCGAGGTGCCCGTTTTCCGGCCGGAAGAACGGCCGCTCTTCGCGGGGTCGCCCTTTTCGCCCGCGCATCCTGCCGGCCGCCGGCTCGGTTATCTCGCGGTCGGCACGTTCCTGGGGCTGACCGCGACCTTCGGCAATGCGCTGACGACGGTCAACACCGGCAACGTCGCGGGTCCGCTCGGCCTGTATGCCGCGGAAGCGGCCGCGCTGCCCGCCATCTATGTTGCCATCAACGCAACCGCGAACCTCTCCCTGGTGAAGGCGCGGGCGCAGTTCGGCATCCCGCAGGTGACGGGTTTCTGCCTGGCGCTCTATGCGCTGTCGGGCGTGCTGCATTGCTTCTTCGCCACCTTCTGGGCGGCGGTGCTGATGCGCGCCGCGAGCGGCCTGGCCGCTGCCGCGCTGATCACGCGGGGTGTCTATTATCTGATGCAGGCGCTGCCGCCCAAGATGAAGCCGCTCGGCGCGGTTGCCGGCATCGGCCTTCCGCAACTCGGCACGCCGCTCGCGCGGCTGGTCCCCGTCGATGTGCTGGTGGGCAACGATCTCTGGGGGCTGCATGCCCTCGAGATCGCACCGGCGCTGCTGGCGCTCGCGCTGATCCTCCTCCTGCCGCTGCCGCCGAGCGAACGAAGCAAGGCCTTCGCGCCGCTCGACGGCCTCACCATCCTGCTCGCGGTCGCCGGGCTGTTCCTGCTCTGCCAGGTCCTCGGCCAGGGACGGACGCTGTGGTGGACGGACACGCCGTGGCTCGGGGTGGCAATGGCCGCCGCGATCGCGCTGCTTGCGGGCGCCTATCTGATCGAGACCAACCGACGTGATCCGCTGGTGCATTTCGAATGGATCGGCAGCTGGGGCATCCTGCGCTTCGCCGCAGTCGCGCTGGTGGTGCGCCTGGCGCTTGCCGAACAGACCTATGGCGCGATCGGCCTGCTGACGCTTGGCGGCCTCAACAACGATCAGCTGCGAACTTTGTTCGCGGTGGTCGCGCTCGCGATGTTGCTCGGCATCGTCGTCGCCGCGCTCACCCTGTCCGAGCGTCGCCTGCCATGGCAGGTGCTCGTCGCCGCGCTGACCATCGCCGCCGGTGCATGGCTGGACAGCGACGCCACCGCGCTCACCCGGCCCGCGCAGCTGATCCTGAGCCAGGCGCTGCTCGGCTTCGGCACCACCTTGTTCGTGGGGCCCACGCTGCTCTACGGCTTCCTGCGGATGATCCAGCGGGGCGGCGACTATCTGGTCAGCTTCGTCGTGACGTTCAGCATCACCCAGAATGTCGGCGGTCTGCTTGGATCCGCGTTGCTCGGTTCGCTGCAGACGATCTGGGCGCGCAATGCCAGCAACGCGCTCGGGGCGGACATGCTGGCGAGCGACCCGCAGGTCGCCGCGCGAGTCGCCGGCGGTGGCGCGAGCCTCGCTTCCGTGCTCGTCGATCCCGCCCAGCGCGCGGCGCAGGGCGCCGGCCAGCTCGGCCAGGCGATGGCGCGCGAGGCGGCGGTGATCGCCTTCAACGACACCTTCCGTTTCGTGAGCCTGCTCGCGCTGGCCACGGCTGCCTTCATCTTCGCCAACATCCTCTTCGTGCGCATCAATAGAGACAAGCAATGACCACAGCTGAAGAAGCCACGCCGCCGGCGACCGCGGGCGCGACCTGGCGTCCCGCCCGCCGGCGCCCGCTCCACATCCTCGGCGCGGCGGCGCTGGCGCTGGTCGCCATCGTCCTCGTCCTCGCCGCTTGGGGCCTGCCGCCCTTCGCGGGGCAAGACGAGGCGACCGACAATGCCTATGTTCGCGGCCGGGTGACGGTGATCGCGCCGCAGGTGAGCGGCTATGTGCTCGAGGTGGCGGTCCACGACTATGAGGTGGTGAAGCGGGGCCAGATCCTGGTGCGGATCGACGACCGCGTCTATCGCGCGCGTGTCGAGCAGGCGCGTGCCAACCTCTCGGCGGCGGAGGCCGCGCTGGCCAACTCGATCCAGGCGCGGGCAGCCCGCTCGGCCGGGCTCAAGAGCCAGGAAGCGGGCGTGGCCGGGGCGCAGGCCCAGCTCGCCAAGGCGAAGGCGGACATGGCGCGTGCCAACGATCTCGCCCGCGACGGCTCGATCTCGGTGCGCGAGCGCGACCAGACGCTGGCCGCGTTCGCCGCTGCGCAGGCACAGCTGCGCCAGGCCTTCGCCGGCACCGAGATCGGCCGTCAGGACGTTCGCACCGTGGAAGTCGGCCGCGGCGGGCTCGAGGCGCAGGTGGAGGCGGCGCGCGCGCAGCTGCACGCCGCCGAGATCGATCTCGAACATACCGTGATCCGCGCGCCCGAGGGCGGCGTGCTCGGCGAGGTCGGCATCCGCGCCGGTGCCTATGTCACCAACGGATCGCAGCTGCTGGCGATCGTGCCGCCCGATCGCTGGATCATCGCCAACTTCAAGGAAGCGCAGACCGGGCAGATCCACCCGGGCCAGCCGGTCCGCATCACCGTCGATGCGCTGAACGGCACCAGGCTGACGGGGCGGGTTGAGCGCCTGTCGCCTGCCACCGGATCGGAGTTCGCGGTGCTCAAGGCCGACAACGCAACGGGCAATTTCGTCAAGATCCCGCAGCGGATCGGCGTTCGAATCGCCGTCGATCCCGCAGCCCCGGCGGCGAACCGGCTGCGCCCGGGCATGTCGGTGGAGGTCCGGATCGATACGCGAGGGCGGTCATGAGCCGGGCGGTCGTTGCCGGCAGCCTCGTTCTCTTGCTGTCGGCCTGTGCCGGGCCCCGTCCGGCGATCCCGCCTGCGGCCGAGGTGGCGCCGCCCGCCGCCTGGCGCGATGGTAGCGCGGCGTCGGGGGGCGCCGTCGACGCGCAGTGGTGGCGCGGCTTCGGTGACGCGACGCTGACCGGGCTGGTCGAGGAGGCGCGGGCGCACAACGACGATGTCGCGATCGCCGCGACCCGGGTGGAGGAGGCGCGCGCGCAGTTCGCCGCCGCGCGCGGCGCACGCCTGCCGCAGGTCCAGGCCGCCGCCACCGGCGGCCGCACTCGCAGCGTCAACCCGTTCGGCATCGATGTCGACCAATGGGCTGGGCAGGGCGAGGTGCAGGCGGCGTTCGATGCCGACCTGTTCGGCCGGCTGCGCAACAGCGCGGCGGCGGCGAAGGCGCAGCTGCTCGCCAGCGACTATAGCCGCGAGACGGTGCGGCTGGCGGTCTCGGCGGGCGTGGTCAGCGGGTATCTGCAGCTGCGGACGCTCGATGCCCGGCGCGCGATCCTCGAGCGCACCGTGGCGGCGCGCGCGGGCACGCTCAAGCTCATCCGGCGCCGCGCCGAGGCCGGCTATGGCTCGCAGTTCGATCTCGCGCAGGCGGAAGCGGAATATGCGGCGGCGGCCCAGATCCTCCCTTCGATCGACCTCGCCATCGCCAAGGCGGAGAACGGCATCAGCATCCTGCTCGGCCGCACGCCGGGTCCCGTGGCGCGGGGACTGGATCTGACGGCACTCGCCCTCCCGGCGGTGCCGTCCCAGCTGCCGGCGAGCGTGCTGCGGCAGCGGCCCGACATCGCCGCCGCCGAGCAGCAGATCGTCGCCGCCGATCACGCGCTGGATGCGGCGCGCGCGGCCTTCATGCCGGACGTGAAGCTGGCCGCGTCGGGCGGCTTCGTCGGCTCCTCGCTGCTGCCCGACAATCCGCAGTCGATCTTCTCGCTGGGCGGCAGCATCCTCGCGCCGATCTTCAACGGCGGCAGGATACGCGCTGCCGCCGACAGCGCGGCCGCCCGCCGCGACCAGGCGGCCTTTGGCTATCGCCGCGCGGCGCTCACCGCGTTTCGCGAAGTGGAGGACGGGATGGCCTCGGTCGAGCGGCTGGCGCAGCAGGAGGCGCTGCTGGCGCAGCAGCAGGCGGCGCTGGAGCGTGTCGAGCACCTCGCGTCGCGGCGCTATCGCGAGGGCTACTCCCCCTATCTTGAACAGCTCGATGCCGAGCGCAGCCTGTTGTCGGCGCAACGCTCGCTGGCGCAATTGCGCGGCGACCGCCTGCTTGCCGCGACGGCGCTGTTCCAGGCGCTGGGCGGCGGGTGGCAATCCCCGCCGCCTCGCTAACGGGCAGTCACCTCCGGGCTGCAGGCGAATGGGCCTAGAAGCGACAAGGCAGCCAAAGGCTTGTTCTGACCGGGAAGTGCGGTGGGGGATGCGCATCTTCTGACCGCGTGCACCGCGCAGTGCCGACGCCGCGGCGCGCCATAGCGATACCGCCTCGATCCAGGGGTTGGGTGACAGCCAATGAGGAAATTGGAATGGATCTGAACGACAAGATCGCGATCGTCACGGGGGCCGCGAGCGGAATCGGCAAGGAAATTGCCCGCCACTTCGTCCGGCTGGGCGCCAAGGTGGCGATCGCCGACCTCAACGTCGATGCCGCCACCGCGGCGGCGGCCGAGCTCGATCCCAGCGGCGCCAACACCCTGGCGGTGAAGATGGACGTGACGAGCGAGGACGCCGTCAATGCCGGTGTGCAGGCGGTGTGCGATCATTTCGGCGGAATCGACATCCTGGTTTCCAACGCGGGCATCCAGATCGTGTCGCCGGTCGACCAGTTCGCCTTCGCCGACTGGAAGAAGATGCTCGCCATCCATCTGGACGGCGCATTCCTGACGACCCGCGCCTGCCTGCAGCGGATGTACGCGCAGGAGCGGGGCGGGGCGATCATCTACATCGGCTCGGTCCACTCCAAGGAGGCCTCCAAGCTCAAGGCGCCCTATGTCGCGGCCAAGCACGGCCTGCTCGGCCTCGCCAAGGTCGTCGCCAAGGAAGGCGCCGCCTATGGGGTGCGCGCCAACGTGCTGTGCCCCGGCTTCGTGCGCACGCCGCTCGTCGAGAAGCAGATCCCCGAACAGGCGCAGGTGCTCGGCATTACCGAGGCCCAGGTCGTCCGCGACGTGATGCTCAAGGAAACCGTCGACGGCGAGTTCACCACGCTGGACGACGTCGCGAACTGCGCGGCCTTCCTCGCCGCTTTCCCGTCCAACGCGCTGACGGGACAGTCGATCGTGGTCAGCCACGGCTGGGCGATGCAGTGACGCAGGGGGATGCGATGACGACGATAGCCGAAAAACCAAAGGGCGCGGCGCAGGGCGCCCGCGCGGCCCGCGCCGTCCCGTTCGAATGCGTCGCGCTCGTCCTCCAGGGCGGCGGGGCGCTGGGCGCGTACCAGGCCGGTGTCTATGAGGCGCTGGCCGATGCCTCGCTCCACCCGAGCTGGGTGACCGGGATATCGATTGGCGCGATCAACGCCGCGCTGATCGCCGGCAATGCGCCGGAAGCGCGGGTCGAGAAGCTCCGCGCCTTCTGGCAGACGGTGACCGCGGATCCGTGGACCGACTGGCTGCCGATGCCTGCCCAGTTCGGCGGCGATCTCTTCCGCCACTGGGCCAATCACTGGCATGCCGCCTCCGCCGTATTGCACGGCGCCAGCGGCTTCTTCACGCCCCGGCTCATCCCGGCCTGCTTCGCCCCGTCCGGTACCGTGGACGCGATAAGCTTCTACGACACGTCGCTGCTCAAGACCACGCTCGAGGAACTGGTCGATTTCGACAGGATCAATTCGGGCGAGATGCGCTTCAGCGTCGGCGCGGTGAACGTCGCGACCGGCAACCTGATCTGTTTCGACAATCGCACCCACAAGATCCGGCCCGAGCACGTCATCGCCAGCGGCGCGCTGCCGCCGGCATTCGCCCCGATCGAGATCGAGGGCGAATTCTATTGGGACGGGGGCGTGGTTTCCAACACCCCGCTGCAATGGGTGGTCGAAAGCGCCGAGCGCCAGGACACGCTGGCTTTCCAGGTGGATCTGTGGAGTTCGCGCGGGGCCATCCCGCGGGCGCTGCCTGACGTGATGACGCGGCAGAAGGAAATCCAGTATTCCAGCCGCACCCGCGCGCGGTCCGACCAGTTCCGCAAGGAGCAGAAACTGCGCAGCGCGCTGGGCGAGCTGATCGCCAAGCTGCCCGAGGAGCTGCGCAACGCGCCCGAAGTCGCGCTGCTGGAGCCCGAGTGCGACCGCAAGGTCTACAACATCATCCAGCTGATCTATCAGTCGAGCCGGGCCGAGAGCGGCGCCAAGGACTTCGAATTCTCCGCACGGAGCATGGAGGACCATTGGTCGGCCGGGCTGACCGACACGGTCCGCACCCTGCGGCACCCCGAAGTGCTCGAGCGGCCGACCAGCGCCGACGGCGTCTTTACCTTCGACATCGCGACCCATGGGAGGCTTTCATGAACATTGCCGAGGTTTGTCGTCGCGCCTTCGCGATGCCGCTCACCCAGCCGGCCTATCCGCCCGGGCCTTACCGGTTCTACGATCGCGAGTTCCTGATCCTCACCTATCGCACCGATCCGGAGAAGCTGCGCGCGATCATTCCGGAGCCGCTGGAAGTCGTCTCGGACCTGGTGAAGTTCGAGTTCATCCGCATGCCGGATTCGACCGGGTTCGGGAACTACACCGAGGCGGGGCAGGTGATCCCGGTCCGCTTTCGCGGCGCGCCGGGCAACTACACGCTCAACATGTTCCTGGACGATCACCCGCCGATCGCCGGCGGGCGCGAGCTGTGGGGCTTTCCCAAGAAGCTCGCCGGCCCCAGCCTGCGCACCGAGATCGATACGCTGGTCGGCACGCTGGACTATGGCCCCGTTCGCGTGGCGACGGGGACCATGGGGTACAAGCACGAGGAAGGCGATGCGGCGGCGACGCTGCGATCGCTCGCCACGCCCAATTTCCTGCTGAAGATCATCCCGCATGTCGACGGCACCGCGCGCATCTGCGAGCTGGTCGAATATCATCTGCAGGACATCCGGCTGAAGGGCGTGTGGACCGGCCCGGGCGCCTTGTCCCTGATCCCGCATGCGCTGGCGCCGGTGGCGGACCTGCCGATCCGCGAGCTGGTATCGACCACCCACTTCGTCGCGGACCTCACCCTTGGGCTCGGCAAGGTGGTGTACGACTATCTCGCCGAGGCGCCGGAACCGGCCGGGGCCTGACCGCCCCGATCGCGTGCGGCCCGATCACGCGATACATGTTTTCTCTCCGCCGGCGTCCTGTTGCTGCAGGCCGCCGGCGTTTTCGTTTGCCTGGGCTTGGTGGAGCAGGGGCCCCATTGGCCGCCCCGGCGCTTGATGCAAGGAAGCGGGCGAGGAAAACCTCACCCGCTTCCACCTCTCCCTACCCCAGACGCTTCCCCCGGGCCCGCGTGCGGCGGGCTCGGGCCGGTGCGGGTCCTACATGCCCATCACCTGGTCCATCGGCATCATCTGGTGGCTCATATTGGCCATGATCCACAGCGAGCCGGCGATGACGAGGAACACGATGATCAGCCCGAAGGCGAGGGCGAGCACGTTGTTGGTGTTGTCCGGCCCCGTGGTGATATGGAGGAAGAACACCAGGTGGATGCCCATCTGCGCCACGGCCAGCACGCACAGGCCGATCGGGATGCCCGGGCGCCAGAGCAGCCCGGATTGCGATGCCCAGAAGGACGTTGCCGTCAGCACCAGGGCAAGGACCAGCCCGACGATGTATCCCGCGCTGCCGGCGAGGAAGCTGTCGCTTTCCTCCCCCGGCGCAGTGTCGGGCCTGGTCGGGCGCGTAGCATGTTCGGTCATAGGCTGGTTCCAAACAGATAGACGATGGTGAAGACGGCGACCCAGACGATGTCCAGGGCATGCCAGAACAGGCCGAAGCACATCAGCTTGCGCTGGACCTTGGGCAGGAAGCCGCGGCGGGAGATCTGCGCGGAAAGCGTCAGCAGCCACACCAGGCCGGCGGCGACATGGAGCCCGTGGCAGCCGACCAGCGCGAAGAAGCCCGAGAGAAAGGCCGAGCGCGACGGCCCCGCGCCTTCGGCCAGCAGCGTCGCGAACTCGCGCAGCTCGATGGTGAGGAAGGCGGCGCCGAGCAGCCCGGTCGCGGCGAGCAGCAGCTGGGTAAGCCCCGCATTGTGCCGCTTGGCGGCGAGCAGCGCGAGCCCGCAGGTGAAGGTGGACAGCAGCAGGCATACCGTCTCCACTGCCACCGTCGAGCGGCTGAACAACATGCGCGGGGTCGGGCCGCCGTCGGTTGCGCCGGACAGTACCGCATAGGTGGCGAACAGCGCCGAGAACATCACGATGTCGGTCAGCAGGAACACCCAGAAGCCGAAGCTGCTGACGATATGCTTCTCGGCAGGTCCGTCATGCCGGGCGTCGAGCGGCACCGTGCTGTCGCCGTCATGGCCCAGCCGGTGGGGATCGAGCACCGTGGCTTCCGCCTGCGCGGCTGCCATCTCGCGGCGATCGGCCGGCAGGTCGGCCAGGGCAGCGCTGCGCGCCGTGCGGCGGACCTGGTCGAGGATGGCGACATCGCTCGCCGGGATCGTGATCTCGTCCTCGCGGCGCCAGCCGAACTGGAGGAAGGACAGCAGGATCGCCGCAAGCCCGAGCACCACCAGCCACCAGATGTGCCACACCAGCGCAAAGCCGACGAAGCTGGCGAAGAAGGCGGTGACGAAGCCGATCGGCGAGTTGCGCGGCATCTCGATCGCCGCATAGGCGGGGGCGCCGGCCAGCGCGCGCTGGGTGATCGCGCGCTGCTTCATGCCCCAATAGGCCTCCTCGCCGCGCACGTCGGGCAGCACCGCGAAGTTGAAGGCCGGCGGCGGCGAGGTGGTCGACCATTCCAGCGAGCGGCCGTCCCAGGGATCGCCCGTCGTGTCGCGCAGCTGCTCGCGGTTGCGGATCGAGACGACCAGCTGGGCCGCCTGGAACAGCACGCCGAGCAGGATGATGCCGGCGCCGCAGGCCGACGCGATCATGTAGGGCTGCCAGGTCGGATCGTCGTAATGCTGCATCCGGCGCGTCGCGCCCATCAGGCCGATCACGTACATCGGCATCCAGGCGAGGTAGAAGCCGAAGAACCAGCAGAAGAAGGCCGCCTTGCCGAGCCCGTCGTGCAGCCGGAAGCCGAAGGCCTTGGGGAACCAGTAGGTATAGCCGGCGAACAGCCCGAACACGACGCCGCTGATGATGACGTGGTGGAAATGGGCGACGAGGAACTGCGAATTGTGGACGATGAAGTCGACCGGGGGCACCGCGAGGAGAACGCCGGTCAGGCCGCCGGTCACGAAGGTGACCATGAAGCCGATCACCCACAGCATCGGCACTTCGAAGCGCACCCGGCCGCCATACATGGTGAACAGCCAGTTGAAGATCTTCACGCCCGTCGGCACGGCGATGATCATCGTCGCGATGCCGAAGACGGCGTTGACGTCCGCGCCTGCACCCATCGTGAAGAAATGGTGCAGCCACACCATGCACGACAGCACGCAGATCACCATCGACGCGCTGACCATCGAGCGGTAGCCGAACAGCGGCTTGCCCGAGAAGGTGGAGACGATTTCGGAATAGATGCCGAACGCCGGCAGCACGAGGGCATAGACCTCGGGATGGCCCCACATCCAGATCAGGTTGACGAACATCATGGCGTTGCCGCCGCCGTCGGTGGTGAAGAAGTGGAAGTCGAGATAGCGATCGAGCGTCAGCATCGCGAGGCAGGCGGTGAGTATCGGGAAGATCGCGAGGATCACCAGGTTCGATGCCAGCGCCGTCCAGCAGAAGACGGGCATGCGGAAATAGGTCATGCCCGGCGCGCGCAGCTTCAGGATCGTCGTGACCAGATTGACCGCCGAGAGCACCGTGCCGATGCCGCTGATCTGCACCGACCATAGATAATAGTCGACGCCGACGCCCGGCGAAAACTGCAACTCGCTGAGCGGCGGATAGCCGAGCCAGCCGGTGCGTGCGAACTCGCCGACGAACAGGCTGACGTTGATCAGCAGCGCGCCCGAGGCGGTGAGCCAGAAGCT